>JAUPLR010000174.1 GCA_030836825.1 Campylobacterota bacterium | reverse complement strand
GAATTTATTAACCATTATATAACAGTTAATAAACTGTTTAAAAACATATTATAAAGGAATGAATATGCAACGTCTTAGCGATTTATCATTAAAAGAACGCGAATCACTTTTTAGACAACTTCGTGTTTCAATCACCCATCACTCAAATGCGATGGAGGGGACAACTCTATCCTACGGTGAGACCAAAGAATTACTTGAACACGGTATTACAGCGGCGGGCAAACCATTAGGTGAACAGCTTGTTATTCTCGGATTTGCGAAGGCTTATGATGTTATTGTGCGCGAAGCTTTTAATAAAGAGATGAAGTTTAATGCCGGCTACATTAAAGATCTACATGCGATTATGTTTGAAGACGCACTACAGGTGGCTCCTGAGTATGTATCTAAGCCGATTGGAGCGTATCGCCTCGATGATCGATACATCAAAGGAGTAGACATAAAACTTTCTCCACCATCGATGATTTCACAGCACATTGATAATTTGTTGTACCAACACCAAACAGGCACTATGACGTTGTTCGAGATATCGGAGTTTCATATCAAATTCGAGCTTATACACCCGTTTGCAGATGGTAATGGACGTATCGGACGGCTTCTAATGGCGCATCAAGCCATTGCGAACGACTTCATCCCGCCACTTATCGAAAACGATCACCGACGTGAATATTTGGATGCGCTTGCTGATGCAGTGGAACTGGAAAAGTTTTTAGAAAAGAGTATTGTAAAAAGTACAGAGTTGATTTTTTAAAAAGTTTTTTTGATTTTCATAATCTCTTATTTTTTAGCTTTTTCCACCTTCTTTTTTCTTGCATCTTCCACAATGACATCGATCACACTGGACCTCATACAGTTTCATTTAATGTATTATTTTATATAATAGTGTCCACCATAGATATCCTTTTTAGTGTGAGAATAATTAGCAGAATGATGCCATATCTTTTAGAACAAAAAAACTAGGGGTTAAAACTGTGAATTATATTGAATTTTTAGGGACAAGCGGAACAAAGACCTCTTCAGCTGGAACGACATGCTTAAGGGTGAGTAAGAGTTGCGTTATTGATGCAGGAAATTTAATCGAAGGAACAGGAGAGGGACTGTATTTAATAGAGCATATTTTTTTAACGCATTCTCATTTGGATCATATTATTGACATTGCATTTATGGCAGATATTTTTGTAACTAGAAAAAAAACGCCCCTTAAGATTTATGGACTCAAAGAAACGTTGGACAACCTTCGTCATTTTATTTTTAATCATAAAATTTGGCCTAATTTTGAAGAGATCAACTTGATTGATCGGGAGGCTAAAACGGTTGAATTTATTGAGATATTTTCGGATGAACAGTATCGCATTGATGAGGTCGTTCTAACGCCATTTAAAACAAATCATACCAATGGGAGTTGCGGTTATTTGATAGAACAAGAGGGGAAAGGTGTCTTGTTTACTTCAGATACGTATCGATGCCAGAAAATATGGGACATGATGGAATCCCATCCTCATATACATTCTCTGATTGTCGATGTTTCATTTCCGTCTTCGTACGAAAAACTTGCAAGCGATAGCAAACATATGACCCCTAAGATTCTTGCCGAGGGACTTGAAGCCTGTTCTCGTCAGGACTTTCGAGTTTTCCCTATGCACCTTAAATCCTTATTTGAAACAACCATCAGGGATGAGCTAAGGGCATTGGGAGTGCTAGAGCGGGGTGGTCATGTTTTGGAGGAAAATGACCATCTTTCTTATGATCCTGCGAAAGTGATAGAAACATGCAAGCGAGACGATTACCACTCCATTATCTCAAAAATAACGTCTATTGGTACCGCATTGTCTTCAGAAAAAGACATTGATGTATTGCTAGAAATAATCCTTTTGCGAACGAGACAACTCACAGATGCAGATGGCGGTACCCTTTATTTATACAATGCTAAAAGTGAGCAGCTGGAGTTCAGAGTCGTTCAAAATGATTCGATGAAGATTCAGATGGGCGGAACACACGGAGCTATTGAATGGAAGCCATTAGAGCTGTACGATTTGCAGAAAAATGAAAATCATCGAATGGTGGCAGCGGTATGTGCGCTTAATAAAATAGTGGTCAACATACCAGATGTTTACGAATCAACCCTTTACGACTTCAGCGGGACGATTGATTTTGACTCCAAGACCGGATACCGATCTCAATCAATGCTGGTGCTTCCCTTGAAAGATCATGAAGAAAATTTGATCGGTGTTCTTCAGTTGATCAATAAAAAAGATAAATATGACGGAATTATTCCTTTTAATTATGAGGATGAAGAGATAGCCCTCTCGTTAACCTCTCAAGCGGCAGTTGCCCTCACTAAGCAACGATTAATTAATGATTTAGAACTTTTGCTTGAATCATTTTTGAATACCATCAATGTTGCAATCGAAGAAAAATCTCCTTATACCGCAGGGCATATTGATAGAATGGTAGCTTTGTCTTTGGCTCTGGCGCGTGAAATTTCAGAAGATCAAGAGTACTTTCCAAATATTTCGTACAGTGATGATCAAATGAAAGAAATCAAATTTGCTGCTTTGATGCACGACATTGGAAAAATAACGAGCCCAGAACACGTTATAGACAAATCGACAAAACTTGAAACAATTTTTGATCGTATAGAAGCAGTTTCTTTAAAATATGAAATTCTTAAGCGCGATGCGTATACAGACTATTTGATCGAAAAAAACAGTCTTGTTGATCCAAAATTACTCCAAAATCTCGAAGAAAATTATCATAAACGTGTGGAAGAATTGGAGGAAGAAATTGTTTTTCTAAAAACTGCCAATATCGGAAGTGAATTTTTCAGTGATGATAATATTCAGCGGGTACGCACGATTGCTCAAAAAACGATTTGTTTAAATGGAGTAATGCAGCCACTGCTAAGCGAAGATGTAGTTTCTAATTTAATTGTGCAAAAAGGGACACTTACGTACGATCAGAGGATGATTATCAATAATCATGCGCAGGTAAGTTTACGAATGTTGAAGCAGCTTCCTTTTCCTCATAAGCTCGAGCGTGTTGCTGAAATTGCGTGCGGCCATCACGAAAAAATCAATGGCCTTGGATATCCCTTGGGGCTAAAAGGAGATGAATTAAGTTTTGAAGCACGCATCCTTGCCATTTCAGATATTTTTGAGGCCCTTTCCGCTTCAGACCGCCCATACAAAAAGGCCAAAAAGCTTTCAGAAGCGATGAAAATTCTTTTCTTTATGGCAAAAGATGGCGAGATTGATATTGACATTATTCGCTTTTTTTATGAGAGCGGGCTTTATCTTCGTTACGCGCGAGATACGCTGTTGGATGAGAATATTGATGAAGTGATACTTAATTTTAATCATAAGGAAAAAATATGAAACATTCTCGTTTTCGCCCACTAGTGTGCATAGCGGCGTTACTGTTCTCGTTACAGGCTCATGCCCTTAGTGAAGGAGAACAAGCGTCCTATCAAGAATCCAAAAAGCTGTATGCGTCAAAAGAATACGCCAAGGCATATGAAATTCTTTCATCCCTTTATCTGAATGCTTTAGATAATTCGGAGCTCAACTCTTATTTAGGAAAAGCCGCTTTTGAAGTGGGCGAATTTCAAATGGCCATTGCTGCGTTTGAGCGGGTTGGCATGCTTGAACCTAACAGTGTCCGAAACGCTCTCGAACTTGCCCGCATTAAGTTCCATGCTAATTTGTTGTTAGAAGCAGAAGAAGAATTTAAAAAGATCTTGCAAAACCCAGGGTTGCCTGAAAACGTTCGGCTTAATATCGAGTATTACCTTGGTGCCATTGCGAAAAAACAGCAACGAAGCTTCACGTTTATAACGGCAAGAGCGGGTATTTTGTACGATTCGAATGTTAATTTTGGATTTACGGGTGATTATCATTTATTCACCAATAAGCCCAGAGGGGATACGGCACATGAGGAGATCCTAAGTTTTACGCATTTGTATGATTTTGGTTCTCAAGGTGGAGCAATGGTACGCAATGCCGCAAGCGTCTATAACCGTAGCTACAGTGACGAGCATGATTATGATATTGTTGTATGGTCCTATTTGCCAGCTTTGGTTTACAAGGATCAGCGCTCTTCGTATGAATTAATCGGCGGGATTGATCGATTGTACTTAAGCAGTGAAAGCTTCTCTACCTCCTACTCGCTTCAACCCAAGTGGATGTACAGCTATTTACCTTCATTGCGTCAAACGCTTGCGCTTAAAGTTGGCCGGAACAATTATACGGATAATGGATTAGACAGTCGAAAAATAGAGGGGCAGGCGGCTTTGGAATATTATTTCAGTCCCTCAAGTTCTGTGCTAGGAGATCTTGTTTTATCGCGTCAAATCAAAAACAGCGGGGATAGAATTAATGTCAATTACAGCGAGATCAGTCCCGGTCTTCTTTACGTCAACCAAATAGTCCCTAAGACTATTGTCCAAGCGAATGTGAGCTTAAAAAAGCGTTCCTACG
>JAUPLR010000173.1 GCA_030836825.1 Campylobacterota bacterium | reverse complement strand
AGTAGGACAGCCATATCAGGCGATAATCCAAAAGTCACAGGTGAACCTGATAGTACAGTATTTAATCGTCATGAAGGTTATGAAGTTTTGTACTTAATTAACAAGCTAGCAGAAATGTGGAATTTCAAACAAAAAATCTCTGCTGAAAAAATGGAAAAAATGATTCGAAATTATTTGCCATCTGATATTAGAAGTCAAATCAATGTGAAACAATGGATTCAAAATAATTGGGAAAAATATTAACCTAATTTTCACTTCAATTCTCTCTACACTGTGGAGAGAATTACATTTAGAATCGCTAAATGTTTCTTATACTAACTAAACTCAGTAACAATAACTACAACTCAATTGGTCACACACTGTGTAGCGAATTGAAAAAGCCTGATAAAAACTTCAAACCACCCAATCTCTCACCCTTTGGGATATAATTGTTTAATTATATCACTATATTAGGTTTAATCATGATTATCATCCCTGCCCGCTTAGCTTCTACCCGTTTTCCTCAAAAAGTCCTCGCCGATATCGGCGGTTTGCCGATGGTGATTCGTACCGCCAAACGAGTCGAATCCATCGACCGTGTTGTTGTCGCGTGTGACGATGAAACTATTTTAGAGATTTGTGCTCAATACGGTATCGAAGCACGTCTCACGTCTACCACCCACAAAAGCGGAACCGACCGCATCAATGAGTGCGCCCAGCTTCTCGATATTCCTGATGATGAACTCATCATCAATGTCCAAGCCGACGAACCGTTTATCGAAACCGAGGTTCTCACTCAACTCATAGAGCGTCTTAATGCCCTTAAAACGCAAAATACACCCTTCATTATGGCGAGCTGTTACAACGCGATCAACACTGAATCGGCAAACGATCCCAATATGGTCAAAGTTATCACCGATGATGCCCACAATGCCATCTATTTCTCTCGCAGCCCGATTCCGTTTAACCGCAGCGGAGAAGCTTCGTATTTCGGACACATCGGTATCTATGGATTTACGAAGAAAAGCTTGCATGATTTCTGTGCCCTCGGCGAAGCACCGCTGGAGGACATCGAAAAACTCGAACAGCTCCGCGCCCTCTACCACGGTAAAAAAATCTCAATGGTCAAAGTAGCGAGTAGCGGATTTGGGATTGATACGGTGGAAGATTTGGAAAGAGCCAAAAAGATTTTCGGAATGTAAGTTAAATCCTCTAAAAATTAAAAGGATCTGCAATGAACATAATACGCCTTTCTATACAAAAAATTTTCAACAAGAAAAACGAAGTTTTTGCCTATGAGCTCCTTTTTAAAGACAGTTCAGACAGAGAAACCGGTCTAGCAGATAGCGTCAAAGGTACATCTCAGCTTATCATGAGTTCCATCACCAGTCCCGAGCTAGACAAACTGCTTGGAAAACGCAGTCTAGGATTTGTGAACATTGATGAAACTGTCCTTACTAAGGGAATTTTGGATGTTCTCGACAAAGATCGATTTGTTCTCAATATCCATGAAAACATCAAACTCAACGATGACATCATTAACAAGATTATTCAATACAAAAAAAGAGGATTTATGCTCTCCTTGGAGCGTTTTGACTCCAGTGCCGATATGATTAATAAATTTGCACGGTTGTTCAATTTTATCGACATTATCAAAATGGATGTGGCCCTCTCTCATCCTGAAAATCTCCAAAAAGTGATGAAAAAATTTGAAGGAACACGCATCCAGCTGTTGGCTCAAAATATCGAGACAAAAGAAGATTATAAAAAGTGTCAAGAACAAGGATTTAGTTTATTTCAAGGGTACCATCTCGACCGACCAGAAGTGATTGAGATCGTCGGGCCCAAAGAAGCTGCTCAATTTGTCATTCTTCAGCTCATAAAAATCATCAAAGATGACAATACCGCCAATGAGAAACTTGAACTCTTTTTGAAACAACAAGCCGATTTATCGTTTAAACTGATCCAATTTTTCAATACGTCAGAAAAACTCAACACCAAAGTCGAATCTTTGACGCAAGTGATTAACCTAATGGGGAGGCAGAAACTGTTGCGATGGCTTATGGTCTATCTGTACTCGGAGCTTTCAAAAAATCTTGCCTCTAAGACACTGCTTGATTTAGCAATTAAAAGAGCCGAAAGTATGGAAGCCGATGCATTACCAAAAAACAAAGATAAAGCCTATTTGGCAGGAATGTTTTCCCTGCTTAGCTCCATATTTGAAACCAACATAAAAGAGCTGATGAATCATATCCAGATGGATAACGACATCACCTCTTTGGTCTTAGACAGAAAAGGGATCTTTGCCGGTAGCTTAATGCGGGCTGAACAAGCGGAAAAAGAGTATCTTCGAAAAATTATGATCGCCAATTTCGACAAACTGGACACCACCGATCTGGTCAATACTCTTGAATGCGGCGGAGTAGAGATTGATAAAGATAAAATATAAGTCCCGTGTAGGTTAAAACTGCGCCATCAGTTCTGTTAAGATTTTAGCTGCCTGCGTTTCGGTTCCATTGTATTTTTTAATTTTTATTCCCAAATCGTTCATGCTTTTAGCCGTGTTTTTACACGCCATCTTCACAACAAGATATTCACAATCACGGATGGCTTCCGCCATCGCGCCATGTGCTTTGAGATGCTCCACATCATTTTCATCATGATCGCACGTATGCCCCTCGTCGTGATCATGATGATCTGCTTCCCCCGCCGCCTTAGGATTGGCACGCATTTCCTCGAACACAAACGTTCTAAACATCCCGCCTTGCAGGCTAAAAACCGCAAAATAAGGGGCATGACCGGCATTTCCAGCCATTTTTAATGTTTCATTTATAACAGGCACAGCAACTTTCATAATAAATTCTCCATATCTTTATGATCATTATGCCTTATTGTACTTTAAAAAGAATTATTTACCAACAGGAAGAAGAAGGAAGAGAAAATTCCCCGATAATCGGGGAAAAAGAGAGAATTTAGATATTATCGCGAATGTTAAGCTCAGCAATTAACTTGATGTAGCTTGGACGGTTAGTACGCTTCAAATAGCGCATCAAACGACGACGTTGTCCAACCAATTTCAAAAGACCTAAGCGTGAAGAGTGATCTTTTTTGAAAATTTTAAGGTGCTCAGTAAGATCACCGATACGCTTTGAAAGCAATGCAATTTGCACTTCACTTGAACCGGTATCACCCGCTGTTCGTTGAAATTCTTTGATAATTTCTGTTTTTTTAGCCGTATCCAAAGCCATAATAGCCTCCTGATGGGTAGTAAATTTACTTGAAAAATAATTTTCTCAAAGCAGACCGGAATTATAGCCAAAAAACTCTCACATTGCTGTAAAAACTTCACAAAGTAAGCTCTAATAGTTTTTAGCTATAATAGCCTTCATAAAAGAAACACGAGGGGGTCAAGCGATGTTGATGACAAAAGCCAGCGAATATGCTCTGTTGTCACTGATCGCCTTGGCTAAAGCGCAAAAACCGCTGGACGCGGACACCCTCTCTCGAGAGCTCGATATTTCTAAAAGCTTTTTAGCGAAAATTCTCCAATCCTTGGCTCGAAAAGGGATCTTAAAGTCTTTCAAAGGGGTTAACGGCGGATTTGAACTGGCCCGAAAAACCAGTGAAATCACCATGCTGGATGTTATGGAAGCTGCTGAGGGGAAAATGCCAGCCGTATTTAACTGTGCCCCATCCAAAGAAAACTGCCCTTCCAATCAAGCAACTACCTGTGGCCTGTGGCCGTTTTTAAACCGGTTGCAGGGAAAAGTAGATGCTTTTTTAGGCATCCTCACCCTTGAAGCTATTTTAGAAGAGTAACGCTTGGCAAAAGCAAAAAAAAGCGCCCCTAACGCCAGCACCATCCTTTCGGCAATATTTGCGTCACGTGACCTCAGTATGGTTGTTTTTGTTATGGCCATTCTGGCGATTATTATCGTCCCTTTGCCCAGTGCAATGCTTGATATGTTACTCGCAATTGTTATCGCACTATCCGTTCTTATCCTCCTGATTTCTCTTTACATTCCGCGCCCTACGGATCTAACCACGTTTCCAACCCTACTGCTGATTATCACCCTTTTTCGCCTCTCTCTCAATATCGCTACGACAAGGATGATTCTCTCTCACGGACACGAGGGGCCTGAAGCCGTCAGTGATATCGTTACGAGTTTCGGGAACTTTGTTATCGGCGGTAATTACGTCATTGGGGTGATTATTTTCAGCATCATCGTTTTGATCAACTTTATGGTTATTACCAAGGGTTCTAACCGCGTTGCAGAAGTTGCGGCGCGATTCACCCTCGACGCGATGCCCGGTAAACAAATGGCGATTGATGCAGATCTAAACAGTGGACTGATCGAAGAAACCGAAGCCAAACGCCGCCGCGCCGAAATCTTGCAAGATGCCAATTTCTATGGAGCGATGGACGGGTCGGGCAAGTTTATCAAAGGGGATGCAATTGCGGGGATTATCATCACCACGATCAACATCATCGGCGGTTTTCTCATCGGTATTTTTCAATTTGATCTCGATGTGTCCGCAAGTGCGCAAACCTATACGATTCTCACGATCGGGGATGGTTTGGTTTCCCAAATTCCTGCGCTGATTATCTCTACCGCAACGGGTATCATGATCACCCGCGCTTCCAACGATGAGGGCAATTTTGCCGAGGGCAGTATCAAACAGCTCATGGGCAATGCAAAGGTTATGATTATCGTTGGTGTCATCATGATGATGTTTGCCGCTATTCCAGGGCTTCCAACCATTTCAATGGGCTTTGTCGGTTTGGTTTTTCTAGGGCTTGGCTATGCCCTCTATAAATTTGAAAAGGGAGAATTTGTTCTTACGAAGGCTCTCTCTCTCGGAGAGTCAAGAGGTGCCGCTGTTTCAAGTGAAGATGGTGCTGTTTCCGGTGCGGCTGCGTCTACTACTATGCGTAAACGATCAAGTGAAGAGATTGCAAAGGAAGAAGAAGCGGCGCTTGAAGATATCCTCAAAATTGAGATGCTGGAGCTCACTTTGGGTTATCAGCTCATACGTCTTGCTGATGGGACCCAAGGAGGCGATCTGCTCGAACGTATCCGTTCTATGCGACGTAAAATCGCCTCTGATTTTGGATTTCTAATGCCGCAAGTGCGTATCCGCGACAATTTGCATCTTAAACCAACCCAATACTCAATTTTGCTCAAAGGGGTTTCCATCGGTGATGGCACCATCCAACCCGATCGTTATCTCGCCATGGACAGCGGAATGGCCATCACAGAGCTTGAGGGTGGAGAGCCGACCAAAGAACCGGCATTTGGTTTGGATGCGTTTTGGATCGCTCCCGAGATGAAAGAAGATGCAATCATCAATGGATACACCGTGGTAGACCCAGCAACCGTCATCTCAACACACATGAGTGAGCTTATCAAGAAACACGCCGAAGAGCTGCTGACTCGCCAAGAGACGCAAATCCTCATCGATAAGATCAGAAATGACTATCCGGTGGTGATTGACGACTTGCTCAAAATGGCAAATGTCGGTCTTATTCAACGTGTATTTAAAGCCCTCTTGCACGAACGTGTTCCGCTCAAAGACATGATCACCATTCTCGAAACAATCGCCGACGTAAGCGAATATACCAAAAACGTGGACATTATTACTGAGCACGTACGCGCCAAACTTGCACGTATCATTACGCAAACGTATACGGGAGCAGATGGCGTTATCAAGTTATTAACTTTTGACGCTATGAGCGAACAGCGATTGCTTGAGAAATCCCAAGAACACGACGGAGTGAAACAACTCCTGCTCAATGTCGGAGAAATCAATACTCTCATTCAAGCCACCAGCACCAAAGCCAGCGAACTTCTACAAAAAGGGGTATCACCCATCATCGTTATCGTTGATCCCAAACTCCGCCGACCATTGGCAGAAATTTATGAGCGTTTCAATCTCGAAATCATCGTTCTTTCCCACGCAGAAATCGATTCCAGTGCCAAGTTTGAAGTACTGGGATCTATCACATTAGATAAATAGGATATTCATGAACAAAACCATTTACCACCTTTCCCACATCGATCTCGATGGCTACAGCTGTCAGCTCGTTATGGCGCAGACTTCCCATACAATGATCGGTTATAACGCCAACTACGGGGCAGAAGTGATGGAGAGGCTCACAGAAATTGTGGAGCTTATTAAAAAAAAGAAGCAAGAAGCGACCATTCTCATCACCGATCTCAATCTTTATCCTGAAGAAGCAAAATGGCTCAATCTGGAAGTCAATCGTCTCAACGATACCGGCTGGAAAATCACGATCAATTTGCTCGATCACCACGGTAGCGGAAAAGACACAGCAGCTCAATATCCATGGTATTTTCTGGATACCGAGCGTTGTGCCACTAAGATCGTTTATGAATATGCTCTGGAGCATTATGGACTGCAAGGCGGTGGATGGCTCGAAGCTTTTGTCAAAGTGGTCAATGCCGTCGATTTGTGGCACCAAGACGAAGTAGAAGATTTCGAATACGGCAAAGTATGTATGCGTCTCATCAGCGATGCCAAAGAGATCAACCGTGTGATGTTCTCCGACGACGATCGTGCCTATAAACTCTCTATGCTCGAACAAGCCGCACTCATGCGTTTTTTCCCCAATGCGAACATCGCACTGGATGAAGCGCTGCATAAAATCAAAAAAGATTTTTTTAAAGACGGTATTGATGATACACTCGATAATCTCTCTACCAAACATATCGTCTCTTTGCTAGGGACAAAACGCTCGGTCATGACCATCTATTACAAGGGATGGCGCGGATTTTTGAGCTATGGGTTGGGCAATACGTCTATCATCGGAAATGGATTTTTAACCAACTACGGGGAATTTGATTTCTTTCTCGATGTCGGAACGCGCGGCACAATGAGTCTTCGCGGTCACAACCGTGTGGATGTTGCCATGATGTCCGGCGAATGGGTAGGCGGCGGTGGACACCCCAATGCAGCAGGTGGACGTATTCAAGGGTTCAAAGAACAGTTTCGTTATGACAAAGTCAAGCTGCAAATCGAAAATATGCTCTCCACCAAAGAAGCAATGCCCGGTAAACTTCCCCATAAAATAGAGGACTAATGATCCAAATCAACAACCTCACCAAAAGCTACGGAGGCAGAGTTCTTTTTCAAGACCTCAATCTCAAACTTTTTTCAGGCAATAAACTCGGTTTTGTCGGACGCAACGGTTCGGGAAAATCGACTCTTTTTAAAATTATTTTGGGCGAAGAACCGTACGAGGGCGGTGAGATCATCCTCCCGAAAAACTACCGTATCGGCACCCTGCGCCAACACCTGCATTTCACCCATAAAACCGTTCGCGACGAGTGCGCTTCTGCTTTAGAAGGTGATGCACAGCACGATGTCTACAAAGTCGAAAAGATCCTGTTTGGTTTGGGATTTACCCAAGAAGATTTGGACAAAGATCCGTTGAGTTTTTCAGGCGGGTATCAAATCCGCATGAACCTCGTCAAACTCCTCGTTACCGAACCCAATCTCCTGCTGCTTGACGAACCGACCAACTACCTCGACATCGTCTCTCTGCGATGGCTAGGAGCCTTTATCCGCGCATTTGAGGGTGAAGTGATCCTCATAACCCACGATCGCGATTTCATGGACTCTGTAAGCACCCACACGATGGGGTTACGACGTAAAAACGTTTCGATTATCAAAGGGAACAGCGTCAAATACTATGCGCATATCGCCCAAGAGGACGAGCTGTACGAAAAAAGCAAGATCAATCACGACAAAAAACGCGCTGAACTCATCGATTTCATCGCCCGCAACAAAGCACGTGCTTCCACGGCGGTGATGGCACAGTCCAAACAAAAAGAGCTGGATAAAATGGGGATAATGGAGAATCTTGAATCCGACAGCGATTTATCGTTTTCATTCTCTTATTCTCCGATTCCTGCAAAAGTGATCATGAGTGTCAAAGACCTCTCATTTGGATACAACCCCAACGAATTGCTTTTCAAAAAGCTCTCCTTTAACTTGGAAAAAAACAAATGCCTTGCCATCATCGGTAAAAATGGCAAAGGGAAATCAACCCTGCTCAATGCCCTTGCCGGGGTATTAACACCAAAGGGCGAGATAACAACACACCCCTCAACCGCCATCGCCCATTTTGGTCAGACCAATATTGAGCGTCTGAACATGAACAGTACCATCATCGATGAAATCCAAAGCGCGGACAACACCTTGCCCAATGTCAAAGTACGCGGCATCTGCGGAACCATGATGTTCAGCGGTGACGACGGTGAGAAAAAGATTAGTATCCTCTCAGGGGGAGAGCGCAGCCGTGTCATGCTAGGCAAGATCATCGCCACCCCTGCCAATCTCCTCTTTTTGGATGAACCGACCAACCACCTCGACATGCAATCCATTGATTCGCTGTGCGATGCGGTTAAACGTTTTGAAGGCTCTACCGTCATCGTTACCCACTCTGAAATGCTATTGCGTGAACTGGCGGATCAGCTGATCGTCTTTCGTGAGGGCGGTGCTGAATTTTTTAATGGTACCTACGATGAATTTTTGGAAAAAATCGGTTGGGAAGACGACATAAGCGATGCGCCAAAAGCGCAAAAACCTATCCAGCAAGGTTCCAAAAAAGAACAAAAACAACAGCGTGCCGAGATCATACAAGAGCGCTCTAGGTTACTGAATCCTTTGAAAAAAGAGATTGATTACTGCGAAAATACCATCATGCAACTCGAAGACAAGCTCAAAATTTCCCACGAACAACTGATTGTCTATTCCAATAATGGGGATAGCAGTAAACTGATGGAGCTTTCCAAAAGTGTCGCTGCGGATGAAAAAATGATTGAAGAACTGTTTGAGCGGCTCGAAGTAGCCAGTGATGAATTCGAACGCATTACCAAAGAGACTGATGAAAAACTTGAAGCCCTCTAAGCAACGGCTTGACCAGTTGCTCACAAGCCTAGGCTATGGCAGCCGAAATGAATCCAAAAAACTCATCGCTTCTGGACGTGTCACGGTGGAAGGGAAACGGATCACCAAAAGTGATTTCAAAGCGTTTCATCACGAGGTCCTCTTTGATGGCGAACCGCTTGATCCACCGCAAGGGATGGTTATCTTGATGCACAAACCGGTCGGTTTTGTGTGCTCTCATGATGATGGAGAGGGGCAACTCGTCTACGACTTGCTTCCTGCACGATGGCGCAATCGTGATCCAAAAATCTCTACGATCGGACGATTGGACAAAGAAACAAGCGGACTGTTGTTGCTCACCGATGACGGGCAACTGCTCCACCGTCTCACGTCGCCCAAATACCACGTAAGCAAACTTTACGAAGTAACCCTTGATCGCCCGTTACGAGGAGATGAAGCTGCGGTCTTTGCATCGGGATCCTTGATACTCAACGGTGAAAAAAGCCCTTGTCTTCCTGCCAAATTAGAGGTTATTGATACCACACATGTCACATTAGAAATCACTGAGGGACGCTACCATCAAGTACGCCGTATGTTTGCCGCTGTTGGCAATCATGTCACGGCATTGCACCGGTCGCGTATCGGAGATTTAACGCTTGGAGAGCTGAAAGTAGGAAATATCATTAAACAAAATTTTACTTCATTATGATAGACTGTACTGCTTTTACAATTAAAAAAGGATTTGTCATGCTACAAACGTTTGAAGTTCTTAATGTTAAATGCAAAGGGTGCGCCAATACGCTTATTAAAAGTTTGGCTGATGATTTTGGTGAAGTCAACGTTGATCTTGAGTGTGAACCGCGTAAAATAACCTTGAATATCGAAGAAAATCAAATGGAAAAACTCAAACTAACCCTCAGAGGTTTAGGCTATCCGCTAGCAACCGATGAGCTCAATACCCTACAAACATTGACAACCACTTCCAAGAGCTTTGTCTCGTGTGCTATTGGAAAAATGGATATAATCAAAGACAACATTATTTCGAGTTAAGAATCCCTTTGAAAACAAATCCTCGAGCCTTTTCCATTCTTTTTGAAAACAATGACTTCATCATAGCCCTAAAACCTGCAGGGGTCAATTTTCACTCCGAAAAAGAAGCAGGCTTTGTCGTTCAGGTTAGCCAACAAGAGAGTATCCCCCTCTTCCCCGTTCATCGTCTGGATAAAATGACCTCGGGTCTGGTAATCTTGGCTAAAAGTTCTGAAGCCGCCACACTGTTTGGGAAAATGTTTGAAAACCGTGAAGTAGAGAAATATTACCTTGCCATCAGCATGCGTAAACCGAAGAAAAAACAAGGCTGGGTCAAAGCAGATATGGGAAGCGCCAGACGCGGTGATTATAAACTCCTACCCACGATGGATAATCCCGCCATCACGCAGTTTATCAGCTGTGCACTGCGTACTCATGAACGCTTTTTTCTCGTCAAACCCCATACGGGAAAAACGCACCAAATACGTGTCGCCCTCAAAAGCCTCGGCTCTCCCTGTGCCGGAGATGAACGCTATGCGGCCTCTGAGGAAGCGCGTAAAGAAGATCGTGGCTATCTGCACGCCTATGCCCTTCGTTTTACCCTCCATGGTGAGGCGTTCAGCTTTGTTTCACCCCCGCATGAGGGAGAGCGATTTGTGAGCGCTGAGGGTACAGCCCAACTGGAAATATGGAATAAGCCTTGGGAACTGTTTTGAACTTAAACGAGCTGAACCAACAGTTAACTACAAACGCGCAAAACAAAACGGAGGAGTACTGCCGTCTTTTTCATGGACGAGGCAATGCGTATGAAGGATACAATTTTCTCACCGTAGACAGCGTGGACAAAGTCCTCTTTACCGTCTTATTTGAATTGGGGAATGAGGAAGATGCACTTGTCTCGATGTTGCGTGATTTTTATACCGCTGAGGGTAAATGGGAAGCACTCGTTGTTCAACAACGCTACCTTCCCTCGGCACCCTCAACCATTATTTCAGGAGAGCTTCTTGAAAAATGTTTTGCGGTTGAAAATGGTCTGAAATACACAATAAACTTCCTTAGTGCGCAAAACATCGGATTCTTTCCCGATATGAAAATCGGACGCGCCTTTGTCCGAAACAATGCAAAGGGCAAAAATGTCCTCAATCTCTTTTCCTACACCTGCTCGTTCTCCGTAGCGGCGATCGAGGGGGGTGCGACATCAGTTGTCAATGTCGATATGAACAAAAACGTCCTCACCACAGGGCGAGAAAATCACCGCCTAAACGGACTTGATGCCAAAAAAGTGCAATTCATGCCCTATAATATCCTCAAATCATGGAGCCGCATCCGCAAAGCGGGACCGTATGACCTCATCATCATCGATCCCCCAAGTTTTCAAAAAGGTTCTTTTGCCGCAACGAGCGATTATGCGAAGATCGTCCGTAGACTCCATGAGTTTGCAGCGTCAGAGTGCACTGTTTTGGCCGCGCTCAATGCCCCAGAGCTGGATACGGTATTTATCAAAGAGCTTTTTCATGAAAATGCCCCTGAATTTAGCTATATTAAGAGGCTGGAAAATTTAGAGAACTTCCCCACAAACAACGAAGAACGAAGTCTCAAAAATTTAATATTTAAAAAAGGAATCATCTCATGAACAACCTCAACTGCAAAGACCTAGACTGTCCCAAACCCGTACTTGAACTCAAAAAAGCCCTTGAATCGCTCCCTGAAAACGGAATCATTGATGTCGAACTCAACAGTGTTTCATCGGTCGAAAACTGCCGACGGTTCGCTCTCTCGCAAGGGTGTACTGCCACTGAGGAAAAGCATCCAAACGGTGTCACAGTGATGAAGATTGTCAAAGGATTCGGCTGTGATGTCACTGTTGGAACAAACAAAGAGACTCTGTTAAATCGTACCATATTTGTCAAAACAAATCGGATCGGCAATGGAGAACTTGGGAAAAAACTGATGCACGGCTTTTTGAAAACAATACTGGAATTTGAGTTACTTCCCCGTTATATCATTTTCGTTAATGAAGGGGTGCTGCTGACCACACAGGAAGAAAACAGCACTATTGTCGAGGTTTTGCAAGCACTCTCTTCTCGCGGTGTTACTATCTACAGCTGTGGATTATGTTTGCAAGCACTGGAAATCGATCCAACCTCTTTGCAAGTGGGTGAAATCGGCAATGCCTATGACACAATGCGCATCCTTCTCTCAACCGATGTGGTATCACTGTAATCATGCAACCTACTTCTCTCTATGACACGTGCAGCATAGATACTCCAATTGGAAAAATGATTGCTACCGCTGATGAAAAAGCGATACTCTCCCTCGATTTCAAAGAGGAGATACTCGAAACGATTTCTGACAATCCTCTGTTGTTACGATTGGAAGAGGAATTGTACGAATATTTTGAAGGTAAAAGAGAAACATTTACCCTCCCCCTCTCACCCAAGGGAACACTGTTTCAGCAAGGTGTGTGGGAAACGCTGTGCACCATCCCCTACGGCGAGACCGTCTCCTATGCCGCAGAAGCCAAGCTATTTGGCAATCCAAAAGCGGTTCGTGCCGTTGCAAACGCCAATGGCCGTAACCCTATTGCCATCCTCATCCCCTGCCACCGTGTCATTGCAACAGGCGGTGGCATAGGCGGATACAGCGGAGGAATTGAGAAAAAAGAATTTTTATTAGGATTAGAAAAGAAAGCATAACAAGCAAAAATCGTTCTCGTATATGATAAAATCGCACCATGACTACCTTCACCTCCGAACCTCTTAGTGATATTCTCGCATGGGCGCACGAAATGCTCAAAGAAAACACTACCCTCAGTTTTGAAGTCCTCAATCCCGATATTGGTCGAGGAAGCTATGCCGGAGAATCCGTAACAATTGATAAAACTGCCTATATCTATCGCAGCTACAAGGCGTGGAGCGATCTGGGAGAGATTCTTTTTTGCCGTATGCTGACACCTAAAATCATTTCCAAGCATACCGTGCAAATCACCTATGAAAAACTCGACCTTAGCGATTCCTTTCATCACAGCGATGCCAAAGAGGAAAAATACGGAACGCAATCCCGTTTCGCCGCTATCCATAAAAATGAAGAGCCTGCTTTTCTTTCACCCTATTTGCGTGCATTGCGCAGTGTCAAAGTGGGAACAAAAAAACGAATTTTAAATCTAGGTATCAATACCGGAGATGAATTCGACCTTATTCGTCAAATCCTCTCAGAAGAAGAATATCGTACCATAGAACTCGTTGGCATTGATCACTGCGCTTCGGCCATTGAGCAGGCGAGAGACCGCTTTAACGAGGAGAATGCAACGTTTTACGTCCATGACATCAACGATCTTGCATCGCTAGATTTAGGGCGCTTTGACCTCATCATAACGATTGGCACGCTGCAAAGCCCCGGTATCGAATTCAAACCGCTGTTTATGAAACTCGTCCAAGAACATCTGACACCCAATGGCGCCCTTATTTTAGGATTTCCAAACTGTCGATGGATGGGAGGGGAGATGATTTACGGAGCCAAAGCGCCAAATTATCCCTATTCAGAGATGACGCTATTGTACAAAGACGTTTATTACTGCAAAAAATATTTACAACAAAAGAAATTCCGCGTTACCCTCACGGGAAAAGGTTATGTGTTTTTAACGGGAACCAGAATTCACTTCTTCCCTTGATGTATCCATGGATCTTTGACGAGATGCTTAGCGCGAGTTTCATTCAAAACATCTTCTGTTTTTATGTGATACGCGCCTTCATCTTCGGTAATACAATATATCTCATACTGTAAAACATCTTTATTTTCTTTAATAACAACGCTCTTTATCCCTAGAGAAAGGGCATACTTACGTATCGCAAACATCGCCTCTTTCTCTTTTACAGTAATTCGCACAACCAAATCACCTTTATATCCAGGATAAGTATGGATATCTATGATGTTATAATCCAGCGCAAACCGGATAATGTCTTTTCTTTCCTCTTGCATCCGCTCCCCTTCCCTAAAAAGTAATACGTTTACTGCCTTTGATTATATCAAAAAATTATACCCTTATCAAAGAACTATCGCAATGTATACACACTGTCATCTGCCGTAACACAATAAAGTTCAAATTGAGCCGTATCCAGCCTCTCTTTGATAACAACTTCTTTCGCATCAACTCCCAGAGAATATTTTCGGATTTTTAAAACATCCTCTTTATTCTTTGTGAGTATTTTTACAATTAAATCCCCTTTGTACCCTGCATAGGTATTGACACTGTCAATATCCAAATCAATCGCAAAATGGATAATCTTCCTTTGAATTTCTTGTAACATCTATTTATTCCTAATTAAATACGTTTTTACATATTAAACTATATGTACTTAAAAAATCCCCTCTTTTTGTGCTATTTCTTAATCGCAGGTTCACTGCCAAATTTCTTGCGTTACCGCCACATCTCCAAGATCGCTGTGCAGCGTCAGCTCACCGTCACTAATATTACACTGCAACCGCATCGTCCTGACACAGAGCTTTTCGATCCCCTCAGCATGCAAGTGCCGAACATTGAGATTTTTAAATCGTGCGTACGTTGCGCTGTTTTGTCGCCACCATGCTTGGGCACTTTTGAGATTATAGGTATACACGATCACTTTATCCGCACGACCGCATGCTTTTCGCAGCCGTTTCTCATCCACTTGTCCCAAATCGACCCACAGCTCGATGTCGCCACCGTAGTTTTTTTTCCACAGTTCGGGTTCTTCATCCTCCCCGCCGATTCCCTTGCTAATCGTTAGCCTATCTTCCGCATTGAGCGCAAATGCAACCAGCCGAATCATGAGGCGCTGCTGGGTTTCTGAAGGATGTTGCGCGATGGTGATCTCATGCGTTTCATAATAATTACGATCCATATCCGCCATATTTAACTGTGCTTTGCAAATCGTTGAACCCGCGGCCATTGTCACTCCTTGTAATAGCGCAACTATGACACAATGCGACTTATAAGCTCTCCTAAGTAGAAAGCCTATATAATAAAGGACTATTTTTTACGGAGTATTAATGCCGACATCCTCTCTTTCCATCGTACGCCAAGTGCTCACCCTTCCCGTCATCGTTATCGCAATGGGCTATTTTGTCGATATTTATGATCTTATTTTATTTGGCGTTGTCCGTGTTGCCAGCCTCACCGAACTTGGGCTCAACCCTGAAGAAGTCACCTCATGGGGAACCACTATTTTGAATATGCAAATGGGCGGCATGCTCATCGGAGGAATTTTGTGGGGAATTCTCGGCGATAAGAAAGGGCGACTATCGGTTCTCTTTGCCTCGATTGTCCTCTATTCGGTTGCCAATTTTCTCAATGCTTTTGTCACTAACGTCGAGCAATATGCCGCACTGCGCTTTATCGCCGGTATCGGGCTAGCGGGAGAACTGGGCGCGGGAGTCACTTTGGTGGCTGAAATCCTCCCTAAACACCTCCGAGGGTATGGCATCATGACCATTGCAGGTGTCGGCGTATTGGGCGT
>JAUPLR010000172.1 GCA_030836825.1 Campylobacterota bacterium | reverse complement strand
TTTGACATCACCAATCCCGCCGATATCACTGAAACGGACAGTGGATTTCACCGGAACCACCGATGCGTTGCTCACACTCTGGGGTTCAGGAGATTTGGCAGCCACGGGTTCTTCGCTGTATGGTGAACCCTCAAACGTAAAACGGCTTCTGTACACCCATCCCAATGCACCTAGTATTCCGCCAAAAATGAGAACAAAAATAACCCACCCATAGCTGCTTTTGCGTTCAATTTTTAGCTGAGACATGAGTTCATGCGGCAGTTGTGCCGATTGTATTTTTACAACGCCATAATCACGCGTAGAGAGATACGCATATTCACCGTCCATCACCGCATGATCAACGGTCCCTGCGCCAATAAGATGAGATGCTTCCGTTAAAGAGATGGTGTCGGCACTATCGCGCAACAACGCGTACATCAACAGCACAACAATGATTCCCCCTGAAACGAGAAGGATCAGTTGATTGCGATTAAAATTCGGCCACGTTATGTTCATCTGCTACCTCATAGCTTTCGATTTGTATCCAATTTCCGGATAAATCTTTGTTTGAGCGAATCAAAATTTTATTGAAAAACTGATCCAATCCGCTGTACACTCCTTCATTTTCCGATTCAATCAAAACATCCAACGGCACTTTGACATTTTGACGAAATGCGCGGTTATTGGCATCAATCAATGCGGTCAACTCACGCATACGGAGACTCGAAATAGCCCCGTTAATTTCGGGCTTTATTATAGCGCTTGGTGTTCCGTCGCGCTTGGAATAGGTAAACGGATGAATATGGGTTAAAGGTAACTGTGCCGCATTTTTCATCGCTTCTTCCCACAATTCATCGCTCTCACCCGGATGTCCTACGATGAAATCGGTACCCAATGCGAACCCCTTGTCATGAAGCATACCAAAAAGCTCCTGATCACTCTCAAAACGGTTTCGACGGTTCATGATTTTGAGCATCGTATTGGAGCTATGCTGTATGGCGATGTGCAAATGACGCTCCAGCCATGGCTCATCCAATATCTCACGAAACGATTCATTTATTTGTATCGGCTCCAAGCTCCCGATACGAATACGGCGAACGCCTCGGATCATCGACATTTTTTTCATCAGCTCGGCAATGTTTTTCCCCTCGCCTTGGCCATAGCTTCCTACGTTCGTTCCGGTTAGAACAAATTCGCCAAAGCCATTGGTTGCCAAACGATAAACCTGCTCTAAAATTTTTGTTTCCTCCATGTTGCGTGAATCCCCGCGGACAAAGGGAATAATGCAGTAGTTGCAGCGAAAATTGCATCCCTCTTGGATTTTGATAAACGCTCTGGATTTTCCAATAAATTCATCCACGATAGCATTATCAATGTAGTTCAAATCACCAATTTCATAAAAGCGGGTTTCTTGCGATAAAAGGGTATTGATTTTCATTTTTTCAGACTGCCCGAATACCCCATGCACTTTGTTGGCCTCAAAAAGGCTCTCCCCTTTGGTATGGGCACCGCAACCGGTCAAAAAGAGCTTCTTTCCCTGCTTTTCGATACTGTTGATGTAACCACGCACGCTGACATCCGCACCGTTGGTAACCGTGCAAGAGTTAACCACTACGATGTCGGCTTCGCTCTCATTCTCCGTCACCTCATAATCTTTGAGCCCGCTCATCATCACTTGGGAATCAAAAACATTGGTTCGGCATCCGAAGGTTTTAAAATAGACTTTTTTCTTCATGCATCTTCCATAATAGGCTGCTGTTTTTTTTCAATGGGGCCTGTGTAAAATGTCTGTGTAGGATACGCAATCGTAATGTCGTGTTCAGCATTAAAAGCATCAACAATATCCGCCGAAATCGTACTGCGCAACGTCAGTGTCGCGTAGGCATTTGTCAAATACCACGCGCTGATTTTCAATCCATTAGGCTCAATAAACGTAAAAATCCTCGGCTCTACATTGACATTTTTTAAACTGTATCGATCCCGTAATTTATTAATTTGTTTACGCGTTATCTCTGTATAGCCTTTGGAATATTTGCGGCAAATTTCTTTGACAATGGATAACGCTTTTTTGTGATTGGAGTCAAAGGTAATGGTTATATCTATCCCATCCCATACCGTTTTGAGCGATGCGTGTGAATAATTGGCAATCATCGATGTAAAGATATAGTTGTTTGGGACAAACACGATACGACCTGCGCGGCGGTTGTTCATAACGGTTGTCAATGTCACATCTTCCATCAAGGTTATTCGCAATAATGAGATATCCAAAACATCCCCCACGTACTCCATTCCTTCTTTGACAAACCGAACACGATCACCCACATGAATGGATCCGCCAAAGACAATGACAAACCATCCAATAATAGACATAAACCAGTCGCGTAATGCGATAGCAAGCCCCGCAGATGCAAATCCCAAGACCGTTGCGAGATACTCAACATTGTCCATAAACGTGAAAAGAAGAACCAGCACAACCAAAGTGACCGTCACAAATGTCACTATTTTGTTAGCCATGTAAAAACGCTCATTATCGGTAATGTAGCGCTTTACAATGCGTTTAATTAAAAACGCAATTGCGAATAATATAAGAATCACAAAACTTATGTTCAGCAATTTATAGATCTGGTCTTTTATCTCATTGTTGATTTTTGCTTCTATCGACTCCACACGCTTGCCATAAACATCGGCCGTAGAAGTCAAGGTATCAAGGGCTAATTTAAACTTCTCTATTTGCAGCAATGTCGCATCAAGTTCTACTTCATAATCCGATTTTTTATCCAGCTTCATCAACTTTCGATAAAGAACAACTTGACGCTGCATGACATCGGTCAGTTCTCTAAGTTCTTCTGCTTTTAGTGTGTAATCCTTATACTGCCCATGAAGACGCTTGGTATACGAAAATCCTGTGATAATTCCAAATGGGTTTGTGATTTTAGGGGCATTCTCGATTGCATCAGGTTTTAATAAACTTACAAATGGGGAAGTCCCCTGTGCTCTAAACTGATCGATCTGATCGGTTAAAATTTTTTCTTTTGCTTGAAGAGCTTCGATTTCTAGGCGTCTCTCGGTCGTCGAAGGGCGATCTTGCAACTCTATAATACGATGCTGAACCTCTCGTAAATTTTTACGCGACCCTTGATAAGCCATATAGGAGTTATAGCTTTTGGTCCAAATACTGCTGTCTTTTGTCAGTTCTTTGTTAATTTGAGACAGCTCATGCTTAACCTCTTCAATGGTTGTTTCATTCGTGGGAGCCGATTCTATAAATTTTGGCTCATTTTTAGGAGAAGCGTGAAGACTGCTTCCAAGAACAAAGAGTGTACCGATAAGCAAGCAGTACCATTTCATGTTATGCACCCTGATAACGCTTTAGGACGTTCTTAACGATCTCGGAAGGAACGGTATCGGTAATCTCAACCCCACCGATAGAATGCGGGAGGATAAAGGCCACAGAAGAATCAGAACTTTTTTTATCGAGGAAAAAGGCTTGGTAAAATTTTTCCACATCCGTAATTGCATAGGTCAACGGCAAATCATAACGTGCCAATACCGCACGAACACGCTGTGCTTCATCACGGCTCATTAATCCCAGATCGCATGCCAAATCATTCGCCATCATCATCCCGATCGCAACGCTCTCTCCGTGCAAATAGGTCTCATAATGCGTTTCGTTTTCGATAACGTGCCCGAAGGTATGCCCATAGTTAAGGGCAGCACGAAGTCCCTGCTCTTTTTCATCGGCTTCAACAACTCGCGCCTTGGTCTCAACAGCCTTGGTAATGGCTACAAGCAGATTATCACCCTCGCGCAGATCGTTATGCTCTAACCATTCAAAAAATTCACGATTAAAAGTAACAGCCATTTTGACGATCTCAGCAACCCCTGCCCCAAACTCTCTAGTAGGTAAAGTCTCTAAAAAAGAGGGATCAATATGAACCGCTATTGGCTGGTGAAATGCCCCGATGAGATTTTTCCCGTACTTGTTGTTGATCCCTGTTTTACCGCCGACACTGGCATCGACTTGCGAGAGAAGCGTAGTCGGTATTTGGATAAAATCAATGCCGCGATTGTACAGACTTGAGGCAAAACCGCCCATATCGCCAATCACTCCTCCGCCAAACGCTATAAGCAGAGATTTACGGTTTAAACGATGATCGAACATACGGTCTAAAATGAACGCAATGCTCTCCCAATTTTTATACTGTTCACCATCCGCAATGGTGATGATGTAAATCTCTTTTGCCACAAGACGTGACAACAGCGTTTGCAGGTGGAGCCCTGCCACTTTTGGATTGGTTAAAATCGCAACTTTTCCATCAAATCGGATGTCACGCAAAGACCCGATATGAATCGGATAAGAGTCGTCAATGGTTCGATTAAGGGCAATATTGATCGTCATGCGCAGCCTAAAAATTGAGTTTAGTAATAGGCTATAGTGTACTTCAAAGTCTCTTAAAATTAAGACTTTATCATTCCCGATTTAATCGGAAATGGATACTGTTTTATGCCAATAAAAAAGCCAATACGCCGATGGCAAGATCATCAGTGTTAAAAATGTCGAACTAATAATCCCACCCGTAACTACGATTGCCAATGGATAATGGATTTCACTTCCCACGCCCGTTGCAAAAAGCAAAGGTAAAATACCCAATAATGCTGTCGAAGCGGTCATAAGAACCGGACGCAGGCGTAAAAGAGTGGCTTTTTTAATGACTTCTTTTAGTTCAACATGGGGGAATTTGACACGCATCTCATCGATAAAACTCACTAAAACAATTCCATTGAGCACCGCAATGGCAAAGATAGCGATAAACCCGACAATTGCCGATACCGACAGGTAGACTCCGCTGATGACTAAAGCGAATATCGCCCCAATCAACCCAAACGGAACATTGAGCAAAATCAACCCCGCTTTAGACAATGAGTTAAATGCCATATACAACAGTAAAATAATAACCAGCAGAGTAATCGGGATAATGATCATAAGCTTTTGGGTCGCTTCTTGCATGTTTTTAAAATCGCCTGCCCAACCGATGTAATACCC
>JAUPLR010000171.1 GCA_030836825.1 Campylobacterota bacterium | reverse complement strand
CAAAAAATGCGTCATTAAGCTCAAATATCAGCTCATCAGGAAGACTAAACATCTCTTGCATCTCTAAAAAACATTGATCGTAATAGGATACTTCCTGTTTCATTTATGGGCGCACTTTAATTAAATAATCTTCTAAATCGATATCTTCGGTTTCCATGACAGGGTTCAGGGAATGAAGACCGTACGGTCTAACGCTCCCCTTTGTCCCGCTGATCAACGGATGCCATGAGGGCAGGGGGAGGTTGTGATGGCGCAGACGGTAGGCGCAGGTAAGTGGCAACCAGTCAAATTCACCGGCACGAGCGACGGTTAATGCGGTACATTCAGGTACTTTGATATGTCGGTTCGTATAATCACTGCACTGTGTCGCAGTGAGGTCGTAGCAATGGCAGACGACACGTGTCATCAGAACGGGCGCGCTATCATCTTCTTCATCTTGCAGTTTGTGTAAACAGCACAGACCGCACCCGTCACACAAAGCTTCCCACTCATCATGGGAGAGTTCACTTAATTGCTTCGTTTCCAAAAATTGAGTATCATTCTTTTTCATAGTTAAAGTATAGCATTGAATGTCTTTGTATGTTAACTAAATGGTACAATTTTAGGACATCTGCAAATTAAATTTTCTATACATGGGAGAGACGATGATACGAATAGTTATTTATGTTCTTCTTTTGGCAGCTGTAGCAATGTTTTATAAAACATTTTATTACGATTATCAAAAAAAAGAGATTCCTGCTGAAGTGAATGCCTCTGTTGAAGCTCCTGAGATAAGCCAACCCGAGCCGGAACCTATCAAAACAGGAGAAGCGACAAAAGACAATACTGCCGATGAGCAGAACAAGACAGGTTGGCAAAGTAGAAAAGGAATGCCTATTGATAGATTAGGGGACAGTATCGGCGATTCTTTAAAAGATAAAATCAAAGTCAAATAGTGTTATTTTTCTTGTGAGAGAAGGATTCCGCTGAGTATAATCAAAATAGCCCCTGTGAGAACCGTTACGGTTGGCAAGATATCTCCCAATACAATCCCAAACAGTGAGGCGAACAGCACCACTGAGTAACTCACGGTGCTCACCAACCCCGCTTTGGCGTAAAAGTAAGCACGCGTCATGAACAGCTGTCCGTATGCCGCTGCGAGCCCCATAAGAATGATCCAAATCCAATCGTTGCCTTTAGGCATTACGAAAGGATTGAGGGCAAATGCAAAAAATGGTGAGGTGTAAAACTCTGCACTGACCATAAGCATGCCGGGGATGAGAACACCGAAAAACATAAAGGACAAAACAACCGTACGCGCATCGTAGTGGGCTTTGAGGCTTCGGACGCTGGTGTAGGCGAGTGCAGAGAGAAATCCGGTTAATATTCCCATGGTATGCAAATAATCAAAATCCAAACCGCTCAGTACGGCAACGCCTAAAATTCCGATACCTATAGCAAAAACAGACGGTGCTTTAAGCTTTTCGTTCAGTAAAAAAAAGGCGAGAAGAGCGGTAAAAATAGGCTCTGTTTTTGCGTAAACGATGGCATTGGAAAGCGAGGTAGCGCTGATTGTATAGAAAAAGGTGAGCAAGGCAATCGTTCCAATCACTCCACGAAACATAAGGGTAAAAGGACGTCCTCCACGGTTTTGAATTGGTTTTTGTAGAACAAACAGCAAAAGGACGATTAAGCCAATAGCATTGCGCCAAAAGGTGACTTCAACTGAGCCCATGGAGTGCGAGAGAAGTTTAGCAAACACCATAGTAAGGGCAAATAAAAATGATGCGGCAAGCATGAGCAATATGCCGCGACGGGTATCGGTAGCGTGTCGCATTATTCGAACAGAGATTGACGTATGGGTTGCTTTTTCGGGGCAGTTGTTTTTTTAACAATTTTCAAAACATTCAAGTAGGCAATCAATACGGCGACATTGGAACGATAGATTTCTTCATCGCAATACCCTTTGGCCATCGAAAGTGATCCTTGGATGGAAGCGATGATAAACTGTGCGAGTTGTCGTACATCGACATCACCGCGAAGGACGCGGGTCTCGACGCCCCGTTTCAAAGCCTCCGTTAACCCATCGTGCCAGGTATCCATGATGGACGCCAATAGAGTAGAAAAATCTTCATCAGTAGCACTGAGCTCATGGATGAGCGTGTTGATGGGACATCCGTATCGAATCTCAAAAGGGAGATTTTGAAGGAGGGTTGTATGGGGAAGTTCTTTCAGCAGTGATTCAAGCGCGGCAATGGGATCGTTATGTATTTCAAGACCCTGTATCCAAAAACGTTCGACAAACGCTTCTAAGACAGTTTTTATCGATTCGAGTGCGAGCTCTTTTTTGGAACCGAAATAGTGGTACAACCCACCTTTGGAAGACCCAGCACGTTTGAGAAGATCCATGAGATTACAGGCGTGATACCCCTCATGATAGAGGGAAGTGAACATGGTATGTATGAGCTGTTGGCGAACGTCATTTTTCATGGAGGTATTTTACATCAGACTAATTGGTTTGTCAATGTATATTCCTATAAAAGCATTTGCATCGCATAGGCAATCAGTGGAAGGGTTATCAAGCAGATAATGATCCCGTATCCGACCAATGCAGCGCTCAAAGCAGGGGCAAATCCGGCAGCCATTGCCAATGCCCCTGCGGTAATCATAGAGGGCATCCCCGACTCTAAAACAGACACTTGCACAGCGATGGGATCAACGCCCAGTTTAAATAAAATTCCAAATGCGATGAGCGGCATCACGATGAGTTTGAGAACCAGTGCTTTTGAGAGGAGAGGATAATCGATCTCACCGCTAAAGCGCAGCGAATAGCCTACGGAGACCAAGGCGAGTGGGACAAGGGTCGAAGCGAGCGTTTCCAGATAGGGAGATAGGGACAAAGGCATTTCCCCAAAAAACAGAGCAAACACGAGGAAGAAAAAGGGTGGGAAAAAAAGCAGTTTTTTAAGAATAAGACGTTTATGAACTTTGCCGATTTCATAATAGGAGATGACAGCGCTTCCATACAAGGTGAGCATTAAAAATGAGCCAAACTGGTCGTACATCAATGCATACCCTATCGCATCAGACCCAAGAAGGGTTTTTATGATCGGTATTCCGACGAACGAAGTATTCCCCAGCGGGATGAGAAGCAACAGAGCCGCTCTCGTGTCAGCGGGATAGTTTTTGGTCATCAAAATAACAAAATAAAACATAATCGGCAGCAAGAGCCAGGGAATCATGATGGTGCCCAGTGCGGAAACGTTAAAGGCGATTTTCGGTACTTGAAGCAAAACCGTTGCCGGAAGGGAAACGTAGATGACGAAAAAATTGAGGCTTTTGGAAAAATCAGCAGGGGCATCGCTCTTTTGAATCAGCACCCCGACCAGTAGCAGTACGATGATAAAAAGAAACTGTTCCATACTCTCTCTCGATTCTTATTATTTTTTGCGTGTAATGTCGTACAAAAATCGAAACACTTCCGCAACGGCGACGTAAAGTTTTTCAGGTATCTCTTTGTCCAGTTCCACTTTGCTCAAGAGTTCGACGAGATCGGCATCTTCTTGGATGGGGAGATTGTGCAGTTGGGCGATTTTGATGATATTTTCTGCGGTTGCTCCTTTGCCTGTTGCAACGACGCGAGGAGCGTTTTCTTTGTCTTGATCGTAACGAAGGGCAACGGCTTTTTTCATACGGTTACCTCAAATCCTGCATTGAAATCGGTTTCATCAGGGGTGTAAGCACTCGTGTGAGCTGTTGAGGACTCTGTGGCGTCGTATACCCGTATGGCTCTTGGATTTATCCCAGCTTGTGTCAGCAATGCTCTTAGGGTGCCTAAGTGCTCTTGTATGCGCTTTTTAAATTCGGATGTCTCAGTGTGTGCTTGTATCTCGAGCTGGTTTCCCTCGTACAATGCCATCATGAGATCAATCTTCCCGTATTCTTTGAGTTGAAGATGCACTTCGCAATAAAACTTTTTTT
>JAUPLR010000170.1 GCA_030836825.1 Campylobacterota bacterium | reverse complement strand
GCCAACGTTAAAAAGAAGATTTCCCTGTGCATCACGAATTTCATCCAACGAAAGGATACCCTCAAGCTTCTCACCAACGCCTACCAACGCACGGTTTTCACTCTCTTGAATCTCTACTACTTCCCCTTCTGTAATGCGTGTGGATTCTTGCTCTTTGAACGATGCCTCCAGCATTTCAGCAAAATTTTCTTCTTCAAATGCTTCGTTATCGAAAGCCATGCCTATTCCCTTGTAACTAAAATTGGCTGATTATAGCGTAAAAATGCTTTTTTTTTGATTAGGGAATAGAAGATTAAGAGAGGCTCAAGGCTTGAATTTTTTCGATAACCCCTTGGATAATCCAGTCCGGCGTAGAGGCACCGGCGCTGATACCGCAAAGATCTTTACCGACGAACCATTCACTCTTTAAATCGGCATCTCTTTCGATGTAGTAACTGTCAGGGCATTCGCTTAATGCTATGGAATGTAACTGTTTGGTATTGGAAGAATTTTTTCCGCCGATGACAATCATAACATCCGCTTCACGCGCTAACTTGTAAATTGCATCTTGATTTTCCAACGTTGCGTTGCAAATTGTATTAAATACCCGCACTTCCTTATGCGTCATCATCAGCTTTCCGACAATTTGCTGGTACTCTTCTATTTTTCGGGTGGTTTGCGCTACGACGGCCACCTTTTCACGTAAATGAAGGCCATCAATCGCTTCCGCTGAGTTAACCACATAAGCTTTTCCGGTTGCGTAACTTTTTACCCCTTTGATTTCCGGATGCGATTCATCTCCAAAAATCAAAATATCGTACCCCTGCTGAGACATCTCTTCGCAAATTTGCTGCGGTTTCGTGACGTAAGGGCACGTTGCATCAATTACGTTGACCTGTCGTTCATGTAAAAGTGAAAGTTCGTTTTTTGGAATACCGTGCGTACGGATAACGGCCGTATCTCCGCTGCGAAAGCTGTCGAGGTCTTCACTCAACGCCACATTAAAATCACGTTTAAGGCGGTTTGTTTCATTGGCATTGTGAATTAAAGGTCCGTAGGTTGCCGAATCTTTATTTTCTTCTGCAATTTTTATGGCACGTTTCACTCCAAAACAAAAACCATAATTCTCTGCCAACTGGATTTTCATCGTGTCACCTTGGTGCATTGCTCCAAAAGTTCAAAAAAGTTCGGAAAAGAGGTATTGATGCATTCGATGTCCTCAACTTCCATACCGCATCGCAATCCCGCTATTAAAAAACTCATGGCAATTCGATGGTCACCATGGCTGTTAACGCAGGCTTTATGCAAAGTCCCTCCATTAACGGCATACCCATCAGGATACTCTTGGGTAACAATACCGCACAAGTTAAGATTATCCACTACCGTCTTAATACGATCCGACTCTTTAACCCGTAGCTCTTCGGCATTTTTGACAATACTTTGACCTGACGCACACGCCATAGCAATCGACAGTGCAGGAAGCTCATCAATAAGCCATGAAATATTTTCTTCTACAATAACCGCTTTTAAAGGAGCACTCTTAACTGTTATTGTACCAATAGGCTCATAGCGTTCATCCGTAACCGTGTACGTAATGTCCGCACCCATACGCTCCAATACTTTGAACGCTTCAATACGCGTTGGGTTGAGCGTTACACCTTCCAAAACAGCGCTGGAATTAGGGATAATCGCTGCCGCAACGGCAAAGAAAAAAGCACTCGAAGGATCAGCTGGGACACGTATAACAAGGGGGGATAATGGGGCTTCTAGTGGCCAAATTTTCGTTATTAACCCCTCTACTTCAACATGGGCACCCATACCTTTGAGCATCCGTTCCGTATGATCACGACTGAGTTCAGGCTCAGAATATCTACACATTCCATCGGAGCGCAACGCCGCTAATATCATTGCACTTTTAACTTGGGCAGAAGCAATTTTGGATTCATAATTGAAGGCTTTAAGCGATGCACCGCGTATTGAAAGTGGTGCAAGATCGCCATCAACTCTACCATCAAGTTTTGCCCCAATATTACGAAGAGGCTGTGTAACCCGCTTCATCGGACGACGTTTGAGGTATTCATCACCTGTGAGAATAAAATGCCCCTGCGCCGAAGAGAGAAGTCCGCAAAACAAACGCATACCCGTCCCCGAATTGCCGCAGTCTAAAATTTCACTCGTCTCTTGAATACCATTCGAGGTAATGGTGATAACGGTTCCGTCATCGTGTATTACGGCGCCCAAATGTTCCACTATTTTGAGTGTGTTAAGCGTATCTTCCGCGCGTAGAAAATTTTCAATACGACTTTCGCCCTGTGCAAGGACGGAGAACATGGCGCTTCGGTGCGAAATCGATTTATCCCCCGCTATCGCATCGCTTCTAAAACTAAAAGAATCTACGGGGTCAACACAAGCGCGCATCATCTCAAGTTCACTCCCAACTCTTCCTTAAGCCCCGTCAATATCCACTCGATGGAGGCTGTGATCTCCTCTTCTTCGAGTGTTTTTTCTTCCGATTGCAAAACAAAACGCAAACTAAGACTCACGTGATCCCCTAAACTCTGCGATGCGTATCGGTCTACCGGATAAAAACGCTTAACCTCTGCGCTGGCATGCTTGGCTATCACCGATTTAATGGCTTCATACGTCAATGATTTTGGAATCAAAATGCTCAAATCTCTAATTGACGATTGATATTTTGAATACGGCTTAGCTTGAATCAATCCATAGGGAAGTTGCTTCATATCGACTTCACATACGTACGTATGGCCAAGATCAAATGCCTCTTCCAATTGCGGATGAATGCGGAACAATTCTCCGGCACAATTACCCCCGATCATCACTTTGGCACACATATAAGG
>JAUPLR010000169.1 GCA_030836825.1 Campylobacterota bacterium | reverse complement strand
GTTGGTATGTGGGATTACCTACAAAATCTTGGCGGCGGTGTTAAAAACGGCAAAAAGCTAAAAGCAGTTATTCCCGGTGGTGCTTCAACTCCGATACTTCCTGCCCATTTGGTCATGGAAGCAAAGCTTGATTATGAAAATCTGAAGAGTTTGGGATCTGCTTTGGGGACAGGGGGAATGATCGTATTGGATGAAGATGCTTCGATGGTCAAAGCGCTTAAAAATCTTCTTCGATTTTACCATCATGAGTCGTGTGGTCAGTGTACGCCATGCCGTGAAGGAACGTCTTGGGTAGATAAAACACTGGACAAATTTATCGAGAAAAGAGCGACAGAAAATGATCTTCATATTCTGCGGTCGGTAGGAAAAAGCATGAATGGTCAAACCATCTGCGTCTTTGCCCCCGCTGTCAGCGGCGTTATTGATGCTTTTTTGAACCATTTTGAACCCGAATTTTTGGAATGTATACAATGAAAATTATAGTCAATGATACGGCAGTGGAGTGCAAAGAGGGTGAGCTTTTAATCGATGTTTTGATTAATAACGGCATCGAGATTCCTCATTTTTGTTATCACCAAGACTTAGGACCAGATGGGAATTGTCGAATGTGTATGGTAGAAATAAAAGGGGAAAAACGGCCGCAAATCGCGTGTGATACGTTTGTAAAAGAAAATCTTGAAGTCTCAACAAAAAGCAACCGTATTAATGCGGTCAAACGCTCTATCTTAGAATTTGAGCTTTTAAATCATCCGGTAGATTGCCCTATTTGCGATCAGGCAGGCGAATGTAAACTTCAAGACTACTACATGGATTATGGGCTTTATGAAAGCCGTTTATCGACTGCTAAAACAAAAAAAGGCAAACATATAGATCTTGGTTCCAACGTCATGCTCGATCAGGAACGATGTGTTTTATGTATGCGGTGTGTCCGATTTACATCAGAGATCACAAAGACAGGTGAACTTGGAGTGATGGGTCGCGGAGATCATGCCAAAATTGGAGTCGCTCCAAATCGTAAACTCAACAATTCTTATGCCATGAATGTCGTAGAGCTTTGCCCTGTGGGTGCTTTGACGTCAAAAGATTTTAGATTTAGACAGCGAGTATGGTTTTTGGATTCTGCAAAAAGCATCTGTCATGGGTGTTCTCGCGGGTGTAATATTCACATAGATTACAATGAAACAAAATACGCTTCAGAAAAAGTCTATCGGTTTCGTTCGCGAAGGAATAAGAAAATAAATTTATCCTTTTTGTGCGATTTTGGACGATTAAGCTACCAAGAGTTGAATGAACCTTTTGAGGCTATTTCTTGGGATGCACAAACGGTCATTGAGTCGTTAAAGGCAGATAAAAAAGTAGCCCTAGTATCGCCGTCTCTAAGTATGCAACAGCTTCAAGCGGTAAAAGAATTTAGTGAAAACCATGCAATCGCACTTTTCTCTCTCGCGTATACGGATGAAAATTTTGGCGATGATTGGCTCAAAACAAAAGACATAAGCGCAAACTTTGCGGGAGTACAGGACCGTCATATATCCACTTCTCAAGAGGAGTTTGAGAAATCTTTGAATAACGCAAGTCTTGTTCTGAATTTTGACCATAAATTTTTAAAAGACAAAGCATTTGCCGATAAAGAAGTTATTCATTTTAGTACTTCATCGTGTGAACATGGAAGCGTTTACGCTATTGCTAATTTTGCGCACGAAAGCGGTACCCTCATCAACTGTGATGGAATCTGGCAAGATTTTTACGCAACAAAATATCCCTGCGAAGCTCCGAGATTGATTGAACTTTTGGAGACTCTACGGTGAGCACGTTTTTAATCCTTTTGCCCCTTATCCTCACCCTGCTCTTCTCTCTGGCTACGGTCCCTATTCTGGTATGGATGGAGCGGCGTGTCGCTGCCCTTATTCAAGATCGACTTGGACCCAACCGATGCAACGTAAACGGGATAAGACTTGGGGGAATCGTACAGTCGGTTGCGGATATGATGAAGCTTGTTTTTAAAGAGGAATTTTTGCCCTCTCACATTAAAAATAAGTTCTATTACCTTGCCGCCCCTTCTATCGCCTTTATGAGTTCGTTTTTAACCTTTATGGTCATCCCCTATGCGGACAATGTTACGATCAATGAGCAGACGTTTACCATGCAGGCATTGCCGACTGATTTGGGGGTTTTGTGGTTTTTGGCATTTGCCGGACTGGGTGTTTATGGTATCATTTTGGGAGGTTGGGCAAGTCACAATAAATACGCGATTTTAGGCTCAATGAGAGCGACCGCGCAGGTTATAAGCTATGAAGTCGCAATGGGACTCTCACTGGTTTCTATGCTCATCACCTATGGCACAATCAGTTTAAACGAGATGGTAACCTACCAATCCCAAAGCTTTTTTATTTTCCCTGCTTGGGGAATAATTTTGCAACCCTTAGCCGCTATTATTTTTATTGTGACCGCATTTGCGGAAACAAACCGTGCCCCATTTGATGCGGCAGAAGGAGAAAGCGAGATTGTCGCCGGATACCATACGGAATACGGGGCCATGAAATTCGGCCTCTTTTTTGTAGCAGAATACATTGCCATGGCGGCTTCCGGCGCGTTGATTGTGACACTGTTCTTGGGTGGTTATCAGCTTCCGTATTTAAGTACGCAAGACTTAATTAACCATTTCGAGTTGGTTTTATGGCTTATCATAACCTTTGCGGCTGTTACCTCACTGCTCTTTTTGGCATGGGTTAAAAAACATAATATTTTAGTGATGAATGGACTCAATGAGACCAAAATCTACACAACGGTTATTGTTGGTTTCACCTTGTTTGCCATCATCGTGATGTCCTATTACGCACTTGGATTTGGAAATGCGAGTACGGTCGGGGTCATGCTCTTGCAGTTTGCTGTTTTTACGGTAAAGCTTTTCTTTTTACACTTTCTTTTTATCTGGGTACGATGGACTTTGCCTCGTTTTCGGTACGATCAAACGCAAAAATTGGGATGGAATATTTTGCTTCCTTTATCGCTGGTGAATATTTTTATTACCGCTATCGTCGTGGTAGGAGTTAATTATGGGAATTAAAGTTGTAAAACGTCATGGCGGGACCTTTTTAGAGAAGATGTACGTACAGGCTGTTTTTGGCGGGATGAAGACAACCCTTAAACATTTCACCGCAAATTTAAGCGATGCAAGCAATATCCCCACACTTTGTTATCCTGAACAACTCCCTACGGATATTACACCCAGATACCGAGGAGTGCATAGGCTCACGCATAGGAAATCAGATGACTCAATCGCCTGTGTCGCTTGTTTTATGTGCGCTACGGCTTGTCCTGCAAAATGCATCGAAATCGTTGCCACCGAGAGAGAAGATGGCGTTGATGAAAAGATGCCTGCCATTTTTAACATCGATTTATTGGCGTGTGTGTTCTGTGGCTACTGCGTTGAGGCTTGTCCGTGTGACGCAATTAGGATGGATAGCGGTTTGTACTCGGTTATTGGTGATAAAAGAGAAGATTTTATTTACGACAAAGCCAAGCTTCTTAGCATCAAAGGCATATCCAAAGAGGAGTTTAGTCTTGCAAAATGAGGTTTTATTCGCGATTTTAGCACTGATAAGTATTGTTAGTTCCATCGTCATGATCAGCGCCCACAGACCGATTGATTCGGCTCTTAGTTTTATCGTGACCCTCATCAGTATCGCCGCACTTTTTGCACTGGTGAATGCCACCTTTCTCTTTGTTGTTCAAATTATTATTTATGCAGGGGCAATTTTGTCCTTAATTTTATTTATTATCATGTTTTTAAACATAAAAGACGAAAACTTGCCGGATGAAAAATATAAAAATCGATGGCTTCTTGGGACTTCCATTATTATCACCCCTTTTTCTCTGATACTCATTGATTTAATACTTCGAAGCGACATTGCTGTTCATGCCCTGCGCGATGAAAAATTCGGAACCATTAAGGACGTAGGAGCAACCCTTTTTAGTCAGTGGATACTGCCTTTTGAATTGGTCTCGATCCTTTTACTGGTTGCCCTCATTGGCGCAGTTACCCTTTCGAAGAAGGAAGCCTAATGTTAAAAGGATACATGATACTCTCCATCTTGCTTTTTTCCATCGGGATTGTTGGACTTATCAGCAGAAGAAACATCATCGTGATGTACATGTCCATTGAGTTGCTTTTAAATGCCGTAAATTTATCCTTAATTGCAATAAGTGGTGATTTGGCAGACAGTTCGGCACAGGTTATGTCGCTAATTATTATTGCCATCGCAGCATCTGAAGCAGCTCTTTTTATGTCTTTATTTGTCGTGCTCTTCAGAAACAGAGCATCACTGGATGTGAATTTATTTACAATTCTTGGGGGTAAAGAGTGAGCACCCTATCCCTCTTGCTTCTGGCTCCGCTGCTGAGTGCCTTTTTAATTTTTTTAATCACGGTACTGTATTCCCAGACCAAACAGTATGTTTATACGTTTTTAGCTTTATCGGGTTCTGGGCTCAGTGCGCTTCTTGCTCTTTATGTGAGTTATTACAGTTATTTTGAGAAACAGGTATGGGTATCGCATCTTTTCACTTGGTTGAATATTGGGGATTTTCTCATTGAAGTAACAATCAAAGCCGATGCGCTCAGCTCTTTTATGCTTTTATTTGTAGCCCCTGTGAGCTTTTTAATACATATCTATGCAACGGGGTATATGAACAAGGACAAAAGTTATGGGCGATTTTTTGCCTATTTTAATCT
>JAUPLR010000168.1 GCA_030836825.1 Campylobacterota bacterium | reverse complement strand
CTTATAATCAAAGAAAAAAAGTTAACCGCCCAGCGTGCTGAAATGGAAAAAAGATTTAATGATACCGTGCACCCTATTCCGGCCGAGGAGAAAGACTCCTTTGAGCATGAGCTCAAACAAGTACGCAGACAGCAAGTAGACGCCATTCATACGATTGGAGAAAACCGACAAGAACTGGATATGCGCCATAATACGCTCAAAGCATTTGAAGAGGAGCATCGATCTGAATTCATAAAATCGTTTAACGAAGCCAAAGAAAAATTAACCCATCAGTACACAGCATCCTTGGACTATTACGGTTATGAGTTCAACGAATCTCTGTTTCGTAATTCCGAAAATTCGGCCGAAATCCAGAAATTCAAGGCCGATGCCGGCATAGTCGGAAAAATAAATCTCTGCAAATATCTTGAGTACTATCTTCGCAACGTTGTACCCGATTCGCTGGCAAACGTGGAGCACAAAGAACGCCTTTTGGATGCCAAGCGCTATTGTGAGAAGATCAATCGATAAAAACCAAAAAAAGGTTAGTACATGAAAAAAGTATTAGTTACTGGTGGCGCAGGTTATATTGGTAGCGTGCTCGTTAAATTATTATTAGACAAAGGCTATTTTGTAAGAGTTCTGGATAATCTATCGTTTGGTGGTGAAGCCATCGTTGAATTGCTGAATAATGAAAATTTTGATTTTGTAAAAGGGGATATACGTAAAAGAAAAGATTTGGAAATAGCCATGAAAGGCATTGAATATGTTGCTCACTTGGCCTCTATCGTTGGGGATCCCGCTTGTGCTGTCAATCCTGAATTAACAAAGGACATCAACCTTAATGGCGCAAAGTTAACCTACCAAGTTGCCAACGAAATGGGAATAAAGAAGTTTGTATTCGCTTCTACGTGCAGTAATTACGGGAAGATGGAAGATGCTAATGCGTTTGTCAATGAAGAATCAGAACTAAAACCCGTATCTCTTTATGCCGAAACAAAAGTTGAGTTTGAGCAATACCTCTTATCTCAAGATAAAAAAAATGTGGCAAAACCGACTTGCCTTAGATTCTCAACCGTATACGGCTTGTCCCCAAGAATTCGATTTGATTTAACCGTTAACGAATTCACAAAAGAATTGGCAATGGGTAAAGAATTAGTCGTATTTGGTGAGCAATTTTGGAGACCGTATTGCCATGTTGTTGATCTGTCACGAGCGGTAATTGCCGTATTTGAAGCCAATGATGAAGCAGTAGCGTTCAATGTTTATAATGTAGGCGATACTTCCGAAAACTATCAAAAGCAAATGATTGTTGACGAAATCGTGAAACAACTACCCGACGCAAAAATAAAATTTGTAACACGCAATGAAGACCCCAGAGACTACAGAGTCAATTTTGATAAAATCAAAAATGAGTTAGGATTTGAAATCACCTTACGCGTTCCGGAAGGGATTGCTCAGACAATTAAGGTCATCCGTGATGGATTTTTAAATGATCCGGACGATCAAAAGTACAAAAACATCTAAACATGAAAAAAGTTACCGACTTTATTAAAAAAATATTTAATACAAATGAATTTATTCCCTTACATGAGCCCCGATTTATCGGAAATGAAAAAGCGTATCTAAACGATTGTATTGACTCAACTTTTGTCTCTAGCGTCGGTGCTTATGTGGATCGATTTGAAAAAGAGTTTGCGCGCTATGTTGGCAGCAAATACGCGATAGCCACCATGAACGGAACCTCTGCTCTTCATATATCACTTATATTAGCAAATGTTAAAAGAGATGATGAAGTCATTACTCAACCATTGACTTTTATAGCTACATGTAATGCAATAAGCTACACTGGAGCAAAACCAATTTTTGTAGATGTTGACTTAGACACGATGGGTTTGTCTCCAAAATCTTTAGAAGAGTTCTTAAAAACAAATTGCGAAATCATAGATAATTCATGCAGAAATAAAACTACAAAAAAAATAATAAAAGCTTGCGTACCAATGCACACTTTTGGACATCCGTGCCGCATAGATGAGATAGCTCAGATATGCGATTCATGGAAAATCGTATTGGTTGAAGATTCTGCAGAAAGTTTGGGTAGTTATCATAAAAGCAGACATACAGGTACCTTTGGGAAGCTAGGCATTTTTAGTTTTAACGGCAATAAAGTCATAACAAGTGGCGGCGGAGGTGTCATCGTAACCGATGATGAAATACTGGCAAAACAGGCTAAACATTTAACCACAACGGCTAAGATACTTCATAAATGGGAGTACACCCATGATTCAATAGGTTATAATTATCGGATGCCAAATCTTAATGCAGCACTGCTGGTTGCCCAAATGGAAAATTTGGATTTATTTTTAGAAAACAAGAGGGAACTTGCAAAATTATACGCCGAATTTTTTGAGAAAAGCACCATAACCTTTGTCCAAGAGCCAAGTGAGTCAATTTCAAATTTCTGGCTGCAAGCGGTTGTATTAAAAGATCTCGAGGAGAGGAATGCCTTTTTAGATTATACCAATAGCAATGGCATAATGACAAGGCCCGCATGGACGCTGATGAATAAATTGGAAATGTTTAAAAATTGTCAATGCAGTGATTTAAGTAATGCACTGTGGCTTGAGGCAAGAGTTGTCAACATCCCAAGCAGCGTTAGAATATAATGCAAGAGATTCTATTAATCGGTGGCGGCGGACATTGTAAGGCTGTTATTGACGTGATAGAACAGGGAAACGAATACTCCATTGTCGGCATTATTGACAGCAAGGAGAAAATAGGGCAGGAAGTCTTAACTTATAAAATTATAGGCTCTGATAACGATTTGGAAACTCTCTTTAAAAAGTACAAACATGCGTGCATCACTGTTGGTCAAATCAAATCCGCAGAACCAAGAATAAAGCTTTTTGAAAAGCTCAAAGGAATTGGTTTTACATTACCCACGATCATATCGCCACTTTCCTATATATCTAAGCATGCCTTTATTGATGAAGGAACTACAGTTATGCACCATAGCCTCGTCAATGCCAATGCAAAAATTGGAAAAAATTGCATCATAAACAGCAAAGCATTGGTTGAACATGACACTATTATAGAAAACCACTGTCACATCTCCACAGGGTCAATACTAAATGGAGGAGTGCTGGTAAAGGCAGGCAGCTTTATAGGCAGCAACAGCACATCCAAAGAATCCATCACCGTAGAAGGATTTATGAAAGCCGGAGAAGT
>JAUPLR010000167.1 GCA_030836825.1 Campylobacterota bacterium | reverse complement strand
CATTTCCGCCCGATAAAATTTATCAAAAATATTGGATAATTCAGATCCGTCAATATCGCTTGGATTAGAAACACTCATTAAAAGATTAGCTCCCCGCTTAGCGGCATGAACCTTGATCTCTCCGGCTTTTGAGTATTTTAACGCATTATCAAAGAGGTTGAGCATCGCCTGTTCTAGCAGTGAAAAATCTCCTTTTATCGGTGGAGAATCTACATCAAAGCTAAAAGTCACATCGTCGCGAGGATGCTGTTTTAATGCTTTTTGATAGGCACTTCCGACAATATCATTTACGTCACACCAATCTTTTTTTAGATGCATCAATCCATTTTCCAATCGTGCAAAATCCAAAAGATTTTTTAGAATCCGCTCCATCTCAAAAGCACTCTCTTCAATATTTTCCAATAACTCTTTTTCGGACGTATCGGAAATGGTAACGTCTGGACTGTTGATTGTACTTACCGACCCAAGAATCGCGGCCAAAGGAGTTTTCAGTTCATGATAGACCGAGTTAAACAATACTGATGTCAGTTTTTCTGATGCCTCGATTAGCTTGATATGTTGATTTTGACGAAAGAGACCGATACGCCATAGCGATACGGCAAACGTATTCATAAAAGCGGAGAGCAGTTCATATGTCGGAGCGTCCAATACCGGTAACTCAACTGCAACGACGGCTACGGTTTTATCAAACGCTTTGGAAGGGAAAAAAGTCATTTCTACATTGGGCAACGTATTGGTAAATTTTCCGGCACTCTAACCGTTGCGATAGACCCATTGCGTACATGCCTGATCATTGGATGAGACACGAAAATAATTGCACTCATCATGACTGAGCATCTCACCATTCACAATCGCCGAAACAACTTTGAGTTTATCGGAATCATCAGGAATCAGCACCATCGTTTTTGAACCGAAAATAGCATAGAGTTTTTCTACCGCAAATTGTGAAGCATCCTCCTCATTTTCAAAATTACCCAATTTTGAGCTGAGTTCATAAAGTCGTCGAAATCGTGTCTCTTCGCTTTTAATCGCCTTATTTTTGGCTTTAATCCCATCTGAGAGTTTTCCTGAGGTATAACCGACAATCAAAAAGATGATAAATGAAAGGGTATAGCGAAGATCATTAACACTAAATGTATAGAAAGGTTCAATAAATAAGAAATCAAACAACAATACCCCTGCCAATGCAGTAAAAAATGAGTATGAAACTCCATAACGTACTGCGGTGAAGAGGGTTAAAAGAAGATAAATGAGAGTAATGTTGACTATCCCAAGAATATCTTTGGCAACAAATGAAAATCCTGTAATCCCTGCCAATAGTGCTATACACACCAGATAGTGTTTAACATTTGTCGGTGTTTGATCAAAAGGTTTGATCTGCTCCCAAAAAGTAGAATGTTTTTTCTCAAAAGGGACGATATCGATTGTACACTGAGGTTTTCTATCCATCACGCTTTTGGTCAGATTTGGAAACAGCAGTCCTAAAAAACGGCTTTTCGGACGCGTCATTACCAGTTCGGTAATACCGTACTCTTCAATCGCTTCAATAACCGCATCGGTTTTGTCTCCGGATATTTTTGAAATAACATTTGCTCCAAGCCGTTCAGCCAGTTTGAGATGTTTTCGTATCTGTTCACTTTTACGGGTATTACCATGCACTTCAGAAGTAATCTGCAATGCGATAAATTCCGCTCTAAGAGAATCGCTGAGCCGTTTGGCATAGCGAACCGCATCCATCGACTCTTCATGATGATCTATGCAGACCATGACCGCATTGGTCTGCGTCCTTCAGCCATCGCGTTTGGCAACTGAATATTCATTAAGTTCATCGCTCACTTTAAGTGCCGCTTTGCGTAGTGTCAGTTCACGCAATTTGCTGATATTTTGTTCAGTGAAGAAATTATTAAGAGCTGATTCAACACGATTTTGGGGATAGATCTTGCCGTTTTTGAGCCGTTCTATCAACTCATCGGGGGGAGTATCTATAAGTCGAAAACTGTCTACCCTCTCCAATATACTATCAGGCACAGTTTCGACTACTCGGACATTCGTCAACGAATAGACAATGTCGTTAAGACTCTCAATATGCTGGATATTCATTGTCGCAATGACATCTATACCGTGTGATAGAATTTCGAGAACATCCTGATAACGCTTTTCGTATTTGGAGCCTTGTGTGTTAGTGTGAGCAAGTTCGTCAATCAACACCACTTCGGGATCGCGTTTGAGGATTGCATCGATATCTACTTCGCTAAATTCCGCTCCGCCGTAACGGATCTTTTTGGTGGGAGTAATCTCCAGTCCCTCGGCCAACGATTCGGTTTCCACGCGCCCGTGCGCCTCAAGATATCCGATAACGACATCGATACCGCTTTGTTGAAGTTGACGCCCCTTGGATAGCATAGCGTAAGTTTTACCGACTCCTGCCGTAGCGCCGAGATAGAGAATAAAATTCCCTTTCTCAGCTTTTTGTACCTGTTCGAGAAGCCTTTCGGCCTTAGATTTTAACTTTTCCAAATTCTCTGTCTAATGTTAAATTGAGATTGACGACATTTATTTTCTCTTTCCCTATAATACCAAAATAGGGCTGTTGAGTGCTTTTACGAATGACATCAATTACCTTATTCTCTTCAATACCTCTAACTTCTGCCACCCTTTTTGCTTGTATCGTTGCATTCGCAATACTAATATGCGGATCTAGTCCGCTGCCGCTTGTTGTAACTGCATCCATCGGCACTTTTTGTGAGGTGCTCAGACCGTTTTCGGTACGATACGCTTCGACCCGTTCTTTAACCGCATCATGCAGTTTTTGGCTGGTGTAGCCTAAATTTGATCCGCTCGATGATGTACCGTCATACCCATCTTCCCCAGCCGCTGAGGGACGGGGATGAAAATAGTACGGCTGCGTAAAATTTTGGGCAATCAATGTTGAAGCAACAGGGTTTTCCTCCTCATACACCAAAGAACCTTTTGCTTGATCTGCAAATACACTATTTCCGATTGCATACATCGCCAACGGATATACAAGGGCGCAAATCAGCGTCAAGCCACTAAATAATATAACCGATTTTTTTATCTCTTTAAACATCTTTTACTCCTTATGCCAAACCGATGGCACCAATAACCATATCAATGAGTTTAATACCGATAAACGGGGTAATAATCCCTCCTAATCCGTAAATCGCCAGATTGCGACGCAATGCCGCTTCTTCACTTTGTGCTTTAAATGCCGCACCGCGCAATGCTACGGGAATCAAAGCCACAATAATGAGCGCATTAAAGATAACAGCCGATAGAATCGCGCTTTTCGGGCTTGCCAAGTCCATGATGTTGAGTACGGCAAGCGATGGAAAAATAATGACTGCAAGCGCTGGAATGACTGCAAAATATTTTGCTATATCGTTGGCAATACTAAAGGTGGTCAACGCTCCTCGTGTAGAAAGTAACTGTTTGCCTACCTCTACGATTTCAAGAAGTTTCGTCGGAGAGCTGTCGAGATCAATCATGTTCGCCGCTTCTTTCGCTGATTGTGTCCCGCTGTTCATCGCCAGACCCACATCGGCTTGCGCCAATGCAGGGGCATCGTTGGTGCCATCCCCCGTCATAGCGACAAGGTATCCATCTTTTTGATACTTTTGAATGAGGCGAATCTTTGTCTCCGGCGTTGCTTCGGCGACGAAATCATCCACCCCCGCTTCTGCAGCTATCGCGGCAGCGGTTAGAGGATTGTCTCCGGTAATCATAATCGTTTTGATCCCCATTGCCCGTAATTCGGCAAATTTGTTTTTAATCCCTGTCTTAACTATGTCTTTGAGCATAACAACACCGAGAACTCTGGCATTGACCGCAATGACCAGTGGCGTAGCTCCCTCTTTAGCGATTTTTTCACAGATTCCACGACACTCTTCATCAAAAATTCCATCATATGTTTTCACAAATTTTGCAATAGAATCCATCGCTCCTTTACGTATATTGATATCCCCTACATTAACACCGCTTAGGCGAGTATCGGCACTAAAAGGAATCCAAGTCTCTTCTCCAATCAATGCTAGAGGCTTTGCGTCCATATTCTCCGCAAGTGCTACAATACTGCGTCCTTCCGGTGTTTCATCGGCTTTTGATGAGAAAACTGCATAAGATAGAAGCTCGTTTTTGCTGACACCGTTCACGGTAAAAAAATCACTCGCCATACGGTTACCGAATGTGATTGTTCCCGTTTTATCAAGGAGCAAAACAGAAATATCGCCCGCTGTTTCGACTGCTTTACCACTGGTAGCGATAACATTTTTACGGAGTAACCGATCCATTCCGGCTATCCCGATAGCACTGAGTAATCCGCCAATCGTTGTAGGAATCAGACACACAAACAGCGCTACTAATACCAATAATGAAAATGAACCGTTAAAATAACCTACCAATGGCTGTAATGTAGCTACCGAAAGTAAAAAGATCATACTAAATCCGATAAGGATTAGACTAAGAGCAATCTCATTTGGAGTTTTTTGACGCTTTGCCCCTTCGACAAGCGAAATCATATGATCAAGAAAACTCTCCCCCTTAGCTGCCGTGACTCGTACTTTGATCCAGTCCGAGAGTACCGTCGTCCCTCCTGTTACTGAACTGCGATCCCCGCCGCTCTCACGAATAACAGGAGCTGATTCCCCTGTAATCGCACTTTCATTGACACTCGCAACCCCTTCAATCACTTCGCCGTCGGTAGGGATAAGCTCTCCCGCTTTTACAACAACAACATCTCCCTTTAGCAGCAAAGAGGCATCGACATTCTCGGTTTCATTATCAATTAAGCGATTGGCTTTGAGATTGCTTTGGGTCTGGCGAAGGCTTGATGCCTGTGCTTTCCCTCGCCCCTCAGCCAATGCTTCTGCGAAGTTGGCGAACAAGACGGTAAACCACAACCAGAACAAAAGCTGTAGATTAAACCAAAAGTCTGCAGGATCAAAATTTCCGGTTAAAAATAGAGCCGTACAAAATGCCGAACTCAGTGTCACGGCAAAAATTACCGGATTTTTGATCTGATGCTTCGGATTGAGACGAATAAACGACTCCTTCAACGCATCTTTAAAGATTTCATTGTTATTAATTTTAATTACTTTTTTCATACTATTTCCTTAAAACAGCTTGCCGGACAGCATGAGAACATGCTCCGCAATCGCTGTGAATGTCAATGCCGGCAAAAAGGTCAATGCACCCAAAATAAGAACCGTGCACGCCAAAAAGACGGTAAATGTCGTATTGTCACTTTTTACCGAACCCGATGAGAGGGCATATGTTTTTTTGTTCGACATACTCGCCGCAATCGCAATCATAGGGATAATGACTCCGAAGCGTCCTATAAACATCGCTATCGCCAGTGTTACATTGTAAAACGGCGTGTTGGCGGTAAGTCCCGCAAATGCGCTTCCATTATTCGCCGCCGCCGAGGTGTAGGCATAGAGTATTTCGCTCAAACCGTGCGGTCCGGCGTTATTAAGCCCTGCCAATCCCTCAGCACAGTTCACCGCGTAGGCTGAAAAGCCCAAAATAGCCGCTGAGGGGAGAAGTAATGCGATGATAACCGCCTTAATCTCATACGCTTCAATTTTTTTACCCAAATACATCGGTGTTTTTCCGACCATCAATCCAATCATAAACATCGAGAGCAACGCATAAATCATCATCCCGTAAAATCCGGCACCCACACCGCCGAAGATTACCTCTCCAACCATCATCTGAAGCATCAAAACCCCACCTGCGAGTGGAGAGAAGCTGTCGTGCATTGAATTGACCGCACCGCATGATGCCGCCGTAGTTACGGTCGCAAACAAACTTGATGCTCCCAGTGCGAACCGCACCTCTTTACCCTCCATGCTCGGTCCCTCTTCAACGCCAAGCTCACTCAACATCGCATTTCCTTGCGACTCTGCATAATAAGTAGACCCGAGAGTCAGAGCAAATAACAGTGCCATCGCTCCAAAGATCGCAATCCCCTCACGGCGGTTTCCGGCGAACTTACCGTATGCAAAAAGCAGTGCCACAGGAATCAAAAAGATTGAAAAGATTTGGATAAAGTTCGTCAATTCGTTCGGGTTTTCAAACGGATGGGCGCTATTGGCGTTAAAAAATCCACCTCCGTTAGTCCCCAACATTTTGATTGCTTCCTGACTCGCCACCGGTCCCATCGCCAATGTCTGCGTTGCACCTTCGATCGTTGTAATATCCACATACGGGGAGAGATTTTGAATTACCCCTTGAGAGATTAAAAAAATCGCATATATAAATGCTATCGGCAATAAAATACGCAATGTCGTCTTCGTCATATCAATATAAAAATTGCCTATTCCTCTTCCTGTTAGACCACGCATCAATGCTACGGCGACTGCTACGCCCGTTGCTGCAGAGAGGAAGTTTTGGACACCGAGCCCTACCATCTGCGAAAAATAACTCATTGTACTTTCACCGCTGTAGCTTTGCCAATTCGTATTGGTAACAAAACTGACTGCCGTATTGAGTGCCAAATGCCAGCTCAAATTTGAAAAATTTTGTGGATTGAGCCATATAGCACTTTGAAAAAAGAGGATAAAAAAGAGAATAAAAATTCCAAATAAGTTAAATACCATCAACGAAATAGTATATTCTTTAAAACTTTGTGATTTCTCCACATTTATTCTGCTAATACGAAACAAAGCGTTTTCAATCGGAGCAATGACGGGATCAAGAAATGTTTTCTTTCCGTCAAAAATTTTGTAAACATAGTTTCCGATAAAAAAGCCGAAAACAACCACCGTGAACGCAAATAATGCGAACAATACCATATCAAATACTTCCATTTACAGCTCCTCAATTTTAATAAGAGTATAAACGAAGTAAAAAAGCAATGCGATTGCAAGCGTAGTGCCTGCGATTATTTCTAACATCATGCCTAACTCCGTATAGAATAGATTTCAACTATAATTGTACCCCCGAAAGCGGTCAAAAAAAGCTCAAACAATACGGCTATGATATAAAGAAAAAATCAAAATTTGTCAAAGAGCAGCAAGGTCAAAAGATGGGATGATGCTATATTAAGAACATTTGTTCTCTGTTTATACATGTGAGGATGAATAACGATTAAAAAATAAAAAGAGGATAAAAGTAGAGTATAAGAGTTTACACTAAAAGTGCGTAAAAACCTCTTACTCTCCCGCATTTGCGGGTAGCTTTAGGGGGTTGCAAGGGACATTTGTCCCTGCCATTAAAACGGATTCGTTCGTTTTAATGCTTAACATTAGTTAAAACCTAAAAGTAACCGTACCTACGACATTCTCTTCATCGGCACTTGAATCTGTTTCATGGTTAAAATCAGTATACGCTACACTTAACTCAAATTTTTCAAAGGCTCTGTTTAATCCTACGGAGGAGTATGCACCTATGTTATGATAATTACCGTAAGTAGCACTAAATCCTACATCGTAAGGCAATTTAGCCGAAGCGCCGACTTCCCAGCAATCCTCAGGATTTAAATCGTTTGTTTCAATACCCTTGCTATACTTTGCCCTCACACCGAATTTTTCCCACTCTTTGCTTAGCCCGAGATATGCCTCTGCAAAATTGTACTCATTTGACATATTAGGATATGCATACTGCACTGCGCCTATATCAAAGGCTATTCCTGCTAATTCACTCTTATATCCGCCATAAAAATCTGCTTCTAAAGAGTTTTTCGTATCTCCAAAATCCACATTTGATCCCCAAGCCCCTAGATATAGACCTTTATACTCTAAATCTACTCCGCCCTGAACTGCGGGAGAGTTGTTGCTTTGAGTCATACCTCTCCATATATAGTTACTGGTAACTGCCATATTTGCACTTACGCCAAAATCAGATTTTTTTGCTTCTTCTGCAAATGCCATCGTTGTAATAAGGGCTACTGATAAACTAAGTTTAATAAATTTCATTTCATGACCTTTTATATAAATTTCAAGTGTAATTGTATCCCCCAAAGCAGTCAAAAAAAGCTCAAACAATACGGCTATGGTGTAAAGAAAATATAAAGAATTTTAGAAAATAACAGCCTTTAGAGTATATGAACTTTGCGGCTCTAAAACTCTCGCATCGTCAAATGCGTTTGCGGACTCTATGCAGAGCATTTGTTTGTACGCATCTTCTCTCATCGCGCTCATTCTTGAAGTTTTCTCAATCCACGGGTTCCATACGACCACAGAAGATGAACCGTCATTTTTGATGTGAAGAGTTCTGTTTTTATCGCTCAAAACTATCTCGTCATCAACCTCTTGGTAAACTCTGTCAACCTCTTGGTTAAATGTTATATCACCGTTTTGAGTCTCGTTTTTCCATGTCAGCGCATCAAGGTATGGCTTTTTATCTAAACCTTTGATGGCTACCTCTGAGATATGCGAAACGCTAAAGTAAGTATGAAGTGCTTGAGAGATTTTAAAAGATTTATCATCTAAGTTT
>JAUPLR010000166.1 GCA_030836825.1 Campylobacterota bacterium | reverse complement strand
TCTAGTCCTTCAATGAATAGAACCAACAACCGCGCAACGATTACAAGATTTTATTCATATGTCGATATACCCTGAAATCTAGCAGTACCAAAAGGAGTTCTACGGCCATGTCCCATAGTTACAATGCAAAAAGAAAAGGTATCTCGTTGGTGGAGATGATGATCACGATCATTTTATTCGCTGCATTAGCAACCATCGCACTCAAGTACATTAAGAACTTTTTTGATACAGGGTTAACCTCTCAAAAAGCGCGCATAGCTGCACTTATGGAACAAGGTACTCAGCTCTCAGGCGCCTATGATGTGTTTATGGCGCAAGAAGGGCATGCCCCGATATTGCTGAGTGATCTTAATGATAGCAATGTCAGTATTTTTACCAAATTGCCTCCTATCATGACGGAACTCAGTACTAAATATTGGGAACTCAACACAACGACCGGCATTGGAACAGGCAGAGCGCTTCAATTTACTTTGGATGGAAATACATCTGCTGATGACGATAACGTTTACTGTGCTATTTTCAATCATGAGTTTAACAAATCAATTGAGTTCAATGTAACAAACATCACTTATACCCCCGGTACCGCTGCGACTATGTACAACAGCGGTTTCCGTTCATTCTGTTTCTCTGAAACCGGTGCAGTTGGCGATAGATTGCGTATCTACATTGTAAAACCATACCGCGCCTGCCAATTTTCTCTTTCCCTCGGGAGAGGGAGAAAATTCTTCCTTCTCTTTACTTGATATTACTTTTTATCCGCTTTGGGTCCATTCGTTAAAGTTTATTGCCTTATTGTCGATCTTGCTTGACTTAATGTGTTACAAAAGGAGTTTTAACATGTCTCACCCTTACAATGGAAGAAGAAAAGGTATCTCTTTGGTCGAAATGACGATCGCCGTTATCTTGTTCGCCGTTTTATCAACCATAGCGTTGCTGTATTACAAAAGCTTGTTTAATGTTGATTTAACCGCTAAAAAAGCGCGTGTTGCTGCCCTGATGGATCAAGGGTATCAACTCTCAGGCGCCTATGATATCTATGTCGCTCAGTATGGCAGAGCGCCGACACTGCAAAATCTCAATGATTTTAACGCAACAAACGTAGCAATTTTGACAGAATTGCCACGTGTGATAAAAGAATTGAGCAGTATCGGATGGGAGCTTAATGCCACCTATCCTAACCTAAGCGGAACCCCTACCGTATTTACGTTCGCTCTGGATTTAAATGGCAGTAACGAGGACTGGAACGCCAGCCGTGATGATGACAAGTATTGTGCCATCTATAACCATGAAATCAATACCAGCCTTGATTTGAACGTAAGTGGTGCCAATATGAACTTTGGAACGGCACAGGAACAGCGCGATCGTCTAGGAAAAACGTTTTGTTATTCTACGCTTGAAGGCGCTACGCTTACCTACAAGCATCGTATCATGATTGTTAAATAATAGAATGCAAAGAAAGGCTTTTACGCTGGTGGAGGTCATTGTCGCCGTTTTCTTGATGGGGGTAATGGCTGCGTTGGGCTATTCTTATTTGAATATGTCAACGATGAGCCGTTCAAAATACCTATCAATTTTGCAATCTCATTTCAACGCAATAGAAGCAATGGCCTTCCAATGCAAAAGCCTCTCTGAACAAATGCCCAATCAAGTAGGTGGGGCGGATGCTGCGGATACCAATCTTACCTTGTTGGAATGCAATACCTCTACTCCGTATGCGTTCGATGGAGGACGATACGGGTTTGTCCCTGTCTCCCCGACCGGTTTTACTGCCTATACGGCCACCGAGTCAGGAACTGCTTTTTACGTTACCACAACTGCCGATAACAACTCAACGCAAGACGAGGCACTTAAAAAACTGATTCTCAACTACACTTCTCAACAAGCAGAACTTAGCCACGATGGGACAACCGCCACTTTTAGGTTTTATCTATCCCGTTAATTTTATGTTATAATAGTGTCAAAAAGCACTCATGAACATAAAGAAGATATTAACGCCAAAGCAGTTGGAAGTATGCCAAAAAGAGCAGTACTACTATCAGCAAATCGGCATTAAAAAACATCTTCTTCAAATAGCTCTCGAACATCATTTCGTTCAAAAAAAAGAACCTGCCCTCATCCATAACCTTGAGCTTATGAAAGAGTATGAGATGGTAATCGTTGGCGAAAGCGATACCGTTCTCAAAATAGAGCGAAAAGAGCTACTGGGTGAGAAACGTCTTGCTGAGTTAAGCGCAAAAGCACGTAAACACGTCGAGCAAAAAAACATCCCCGTACGTGAATTTCAACAAAAATATACAACGTATTTGCGTGTCGACCCTGAAACCATTGAGCGTAAGATCAAGCAATTCAATGGAATGGACTTTGAAGAAGATGAAGTCATCGATATCTTTGAGATGCTCTTGGAATATGGCATTCAGCGTAATTCGAGTGATATTCACATAAACGCTTATGAATCTTTTTATTGGCTTCGCTATCGTATCGATGGACACATACACGCCAAATTCTTGCTCAACCACGAACTGGCAAAGCGTTTTGCTCTTATCATCAAAGAACGCTGTAACATCGATATGATCAACGTCTACGCCCCTCAAGGGGGAAGTTTTTCCAGAGAATATCAAGATCGTCACATTGATTTTCGTATCGAAATAGCTCCTTCTCAATACGGCGAAAACATCGTTATGCGTATTTTGGATAAATCCAAAAACATAAAAACGCTTGCCTCTCTGTTTCCGAAACAACACCCCATGAGTGAGCACGTACACCACTTTGTCGGTCAATCCAGTGGCTTTTTTCTAGTCGTTGGACCTACGGGGAGCGGAAAAACAACAACGCTTAATGCCATTCTCAATCAGCGCGACCGTTTGCATGAAATTATCTACACCATCGAAGATCCAATCGAGTATAAGATTGACTTCGTTACACAGTACCAAATTAATGAAGCAAGCGGGTTTACCTTTATTGAGGGGATGAAGTCAATTATGCGCCAAGACCCAGACGTTATCGTCATCGGGGAAATGCGTGACAAAGAGTCCATCCTAACAGGACTCAAAGCAGCACATAGCGGGCACATGGTTTTCTCAACCTTGCACACACCAAACAGCTTTATGGCAATGGAGCGGATACGTGACGAAGGCGGGGACCTGTTTATCCTTGCCTATTCCCTCAGTGGGGTCATTGCCCAACGCCTCGTGCCCAAGCTGTGCACCTGCAAACAAGCGTCATTTGAGGAAGAAGGAAAAGTTTTTTTCAACAGTCTGTCTACGGGATACGACAAAACGGGATGCATCAAATGCAATTTCACAGGCTACTATGGACGCGCCCTTTTGTTGGATATGGTATTTATTCCAGGCGACATGAAAGTACGCTACCAGTTTTACCTCGCACTCAAAAACAGTACCGTGTTTAAAGCATGGGAACATTTTATCACCTTCAGCTATTTTCAATCCGCACAGTACCTCTTTGACAATGGGATATGCGACTATATTACCCTCTCCGGAGAGCTATTGTCGCTTGGATACGTTCATGAAACCTGATATCCTCCCCCTACTTAAAACCCTCCATCTTTCGCTAGAAAATGGCAAAAGTCTCACAAATGCGCTTGGATTACTGCAAAACATTACCAAAAGCAAGTCTGAACAACGCATCTACGCACAAATGACCAAAGCCATTCAAGAAGGTTCCTCTTTTTCAAAATCGGTTGAAAAATTTGTCTCTCCGGCTCCGGATGTTGTGCAATTCATATCAATGGCAGAAAAAGGAGGTTCTTTTGTCAGAACCCTTAAATCGGTTGTTACTTATTTGGAGATAAAAGACAGATTTTATCAAGAATCAAATGATAAAATAGCCCTCCCGCTCATCTATTTTACCTTAACAACCATCGTTGTTATCGGCGTACGATTTCTTATTATACCTTTTCACCTAAAAGAGGCATCTACTTATGATCCAAGGATACAGGAAGTTATAGCCGAACACTTACTTAGGGCACAATACTTAAGCGATGCTCTTTTTGGACTGCTAGTGCTGTTTAGTGCCTATTTTTTTATTGTTATGATTGCCGTCTTCAACTATACAGGCGCAACGCAAGGAGTCGCAAAACGTTATGCCTCTTTTCTTCCAATAGCATCGCGCATCATTGAATATTTTGAGAAGTTTATGCTGCTTAGCTTGTTGAGTGAAATGCTAAAAAATGGCGTTTCACTTAAAACATCCTTTAAAACAGCTGCCACAAGCAGCCTTGTCCCTTCCGTTTCAAAGCAATTTCACCTTATTTTAGAACGCATGAGCCGTGGAGAGAAAAATTTTTGGGAGATTCCCTTCTTTGAAGAAATTGAACAACGACTCCTTTCCGGTGCCGGCAACATAACCCAGCTTGGGGATATGATAGGTAAGTTTGCCGATCGCTCCAGACTAAACGCACTAACAGCAGCAACAAAGTTTTTTAGAATCATTACGGTTGTTTCTATTTTACTCTTGGCGTTTGCGGTTTTTGTTGAATTTTTTACCGTTGTTCTAACGCAAGTTATAATCCAGAAGGAGTTTCTCGATGCTGCCGAACGCATGTAAGAAGTTCGGTACGAGAAAAGGATTTATGCTCCTAGAGATTATGATTGCCGTCGTTATGGCGGGAGTTATTGCCGCGGTGCTTGCCACTATGGGATATTACACCATGATTCAGGGCAATACTCTAAAGCTGCAAAATACCAAAACCATATTAGAAGTAATTCGAAGCCGCTTAGTCGGCCTATCGGCAGATCCTGATAACGATGCGTTTTTTGAACTTCTAACAGCAGGAATCGATTCGACGGTTCCTGTGATAGCCGGTCTTGGAAAAGACGCATGGGGAAGAAATATCTTTTACTCAGCGATTGATAAAGGCGCCGCTAACACCAATGCAACCTATACTCAAAATACGACCAGCATCTCACCTGACACAAACGTCTTAGGGCGCCTTATAAGTCGCGGGGAAGATGGCATTTTACAGACATTTGAGACAAACGCAACAGCACAAGGGGATGATTTGATGATAGAAATTGGCATCGGAGAAACCAATCACCTCAAATTGTATGGCGGATCCGAGATTACAACGCAGACGCGTGGCTATAACAGTGCCGTTGTCTCGTCTACAATGCCCTTAACTCCGGGAGAGGGAACATTATGGTATTGCGACGTTAACGCAACTCTTTACATGTACACAACGGCTCTCGGTTGGTTTAAAGTCATACCTTAATCTTCACCAAATTCACGTTCTTCATATCCGATGGTTGCGCCCACAATGTACAATGGAGCATCTTCTATGCGCCCTTTGTAATTTCCTATTGCCAATGCCGCCTTCGTATTATCCACCTCAACCGTTATCCCCTCATCCATGGACAGCATACGCAGAACATTATCGCTGACCAATTTCGCATCGTTAACCCCCTCAATCACAAACGCAACCTCTATCCAGTCAAACCCCCGTGCTTTATCTTGGACACTAAAACGGATTTCTATGGAAGTGGAGGCGAGAGGTGTTAGGGAGCGTATTTCGCCGTGACGAGCGTAATCGATACGCTGACACAGGGCATGAAGCGATTGAGCGTTCAGGGGCTTTATTGACACCCTTCACACTCCATCGATCTATCTTGTGTCTGAGCAACGGCTTCAGGTGACTGTGATCGCAGATAATAGGTCGATTTTAGTCCTAACTTCCATGCGAGCATGTAGATGTCATTGAGATACTTACCGCTTGCTTTATCCAGCGTGATAAAGATATTGAGACTTTGCCCCTGATCGATCCATTTTTGGCGTATTGCGGCAGCTTTGACCAATATCGTTTGGTCCAAGTCATACGCGGGAGTGTAATATCCCCAAGTATCTGGATTGAGATTGGGTGCAACCACTGGAATCAGACCCGAGAGATTCTCTTCAAACCATTTGCGCTTATAGATAGGCTCAATCGTCTGTGTCGTCCCCGTGAGGATCGAAATAGAGCTTGTAGGGGCAATCGCCATCAAATAGCCATTACGCATCCCCTGAGTCTTGATTGTTTCACGTAGAACGTCCCACTCGTAATTAGGGGCAAACAATCCGCCGCGGTCAATGAGGTTTTGCACTTCTGCGGTTGCATGATCCATAGGGAGGATTCCACGATTCCATTTTGAACCTACATACTCGGCATACGATCCTTTTTCAACCGCTAAATCCGAGGATGCCTTGATGGCGTTATAGCTGACGGCCTCCATTACTTCATCAATTTTATCAAAATGTTCTTGACTGCCCCAAACGATTTTCAGGCCGGCAAGCATCTCCGCTTCACCCATAACACCCAAACCAATCGCACGGCTGCGCATGTTAGTGCGTTTTACTTTTTCCAACGGATAAAAGTTCAAATCGATCACATTATCCAGCGCACGAATCGCAACGGGAACGATACGATCAATGTCTTCTTTGGTATGTATACGTGATAAATTAACCGAACCCAAATTACAAACAGCCGTTGCGCCGTCTACTTTCTCTTTTTCAACAATGTAAACAGGGCGTCCGCCCAGAGAATCTAGCGCCGTTACTTTGTTAGCCGGCTTTTCAATCCCGCTGTCTACTCTAACGATTTCGTCTTCCTCGTAAGTGACAAACGTGCCGTCTTCGTATTTGATCTTAATAAGATAGTGATTTGGTTGCGTGTTTTGAAAAATCTCTGTGCACAAGTTCGA
>JAUPLR010000165.1 GCA_030836825.1 Campylobacterota bacterium | reverse complement strand
CGCTTCCTCCATTGTATCGCCCCAAATGAACCGCTCCAAATAGCGTTGCCATGCGACCCGCTATCTCGCTCATAGGTTCTAGCAATGGTAGCCGTTTCCCGACACGAAGCGTCTCGTACGCCAATGAAGTTACTTTTTTCTCTAATAACAGTTGCGTTAATCGTTTATCTGCCGCCAGGTGCAGATAGGTAAAGAGGATATGACCCTCACGAAGTAACGCATATTCTGCCTCGATAGGTTCTTTGACCTTCATGATCATTTGCGCACGCTGAAATATCTCATGGGCTGTTGAGACAAGCAGGGCCCCTGCTTTTTCATAATCACCGTTGTCAAATCCGCTTCCGATTCCGGCATCTCTCTGAACCAAGACTTCATGTCCGGCTTTAATTAGTTCCATCACCCCCGATGGAGTTACCCCAACGCGATATTCATCGGTTTTGATCTCTTTTGGAATCCCTACAGTCATGACAATGCTCCTATGTGTGATTAACGATGATTATCCACCGTTGAGGGTATATGATCACCGCTGGTTTGCAAGGCAATGGCTTGCGGGTGTTGCTCATAATGCTGACGAACAACGTTTGCCAAAGCCGATTTTACCCTCTCATCTACGGGGACGATTTCCCCCTCATCCAAGGTATCCACAATCGCCTGTAAAAGATTATTTTGAACGCCGTTCAATCTTCCGACCCAAAATTGCAACAGCGTCTTATCCACATGAGAGGGTAATGACACCATAATCCCAATATCGTTTTGATCGTGTATGAACAATCCCGATGTCGTACCGCGGTCAAGCGTGAGCACTTGCAGTAAATAAAGGGTGTGATAGTGCAATTGGTTTGATTTCACCACCTCATCGTAGTTTTTACGCTCTTGGATTGCATTATGGACGATGGAAATATACGTATCAATGACTTTTTTACCAAAATTCAGGGCGAAATTCTGATCACCAATCTCATCACCACTGTTAAAATTCTCTAAATAAAAATGGGAAATGCCTCTGTATCTATCCAATGCGGGAATGTAAAAATAACGATTACCCTGCGCGATTCCCTTCTCATAATAACGGCCACTTACTTCTTGAAGCATGTCTTCGAACTGTTGTGCGTCGGAGGCATCGGGATTACTGGGATTGAGATCTGCCATGATTCTCCAGTATCCACTTCCATCGCGCATTTGTGTCCAGCTGATATGCATGTGCATCGAGGGCGCCAATGGATTTTGAGGATGAATAATCGCAGAGATGGCCGTAGCAGAAGAGAGCTTTTTAGTATCATCGTCATCGTAGTGTACTTGAGAGTAATTAACCGACCCGCTATTGAACAGTTGTTCATCAACTGCTTCATACCGAACCCCTCCGCCATGGGTTCCTTCATCACGAAACCATTCTACCAAACTAAACGGTTCGTCTGACCCTAGAGTGTGTGAAAGATCATTGAGTGCGTCTACAAAATGGGATTGCAATTGCGTAACGATGGCTGAAACGGCATGGGCACTTGGAGATTTTGGAGCTATTCGTGTCATTGTTTTTTCCTTAATTATTTCATCGCAGTGACTAAGAAGATTGGATATTTCCCCTCTTCTCTGTCTACGCTATAGGCGTCATGAAAACGTACATTTTTAAATCCGGCTTTTTCTATCGTATCCCTCAAAATATCTCTGTTGAATCCAAAATGGTGCACTCCCTCATTGCCATGCGAATGAAACGTCCCATCCTCTTCGTCCAGATCAGCCATTGCAATAAAACCGTCTCTGTTCAAATGGGCATAAAAGACCTCAAACAAACGTGCCGTGTCCTCTACATGATGCATTGCCATCGAGCTTACGATTCCGTTGAATTTTTTTTCCAAGGGCTTTTCCATAATATCTTGCAATAATGCCTCCACCCGTAATGACGGAGTGTTTTTAGCTTCCAGCTGTTCCAACATCCCTGATGAAAGATCGACACCCGTAACCGAACGTACCATGGGAGCTATTTTAAAACTCAACAATCCCGTGCCAGCACCAAAATCGAGTATCTTCATCGTGTTCAATAATGCTATACGACTGACGAGTGTGTTAAACACAGCCCTTGCAATATTTTGTCGCACATCACCGCTGTCCCACGCTTGCGCAGCTTCATTGAATCGTTGCGTCATACTTGTATCTTCCCCTACAGCCTACAAGCTGTTTTTTGTTTTCTGTATGATACCATTATTCAAATATCAATAAAGAGGCTTGTCCCCCTAAATGAAAAAACTTTTCCTTACCTTTTTACTATTTCAATCGTTACTTTTCGCCGATTCTCGTACCATCTACGACATCCGAGGCAATTCGTGGCTGCTTGATGCCAATATGACTCTTTTTTTAGGCAATTGGCGCACGGCCACCGTCACCCCTATCCAGCATGGAAACTATAAAAATGTGATTGTCAACGGCGATACGGATGTTAAAAGTGTTGCGCTCACCTTCGACGATGCACCCGATGAAAACAACACCTACAAACTCTTGGATATTCTAAAAGAGCATAATGTAAAGGCTGCTTTTTTCATGATCGGAGGTACGATGGAAGACGATAATATCACGGTCACAAAACAAACCTATGCCCAAGGGCATCTCGTTTTAAATCACAGCTATAACCATCCGCGCATGACCAATCTCGCCCAAAGCGATATGAGTTTACAGCTTACGCGCACCTCCCAAAAGATTGAATCGATTACGGGTCAATATCCGACTCTCTTTCGCCCGCCCTACGGCTCCATCAATGCTACCGTGGTCGATACGATCAATGAGCACAATATGACTACGGTTTTATGGTCTTTGGATTCACTGGATTGGACTCTCCAAGATCCCGAAGCCGTCATTCAAAATGTCACAAGCAATGTCCGTAATGGGGACATCATCCTCATGCACCGCAATCGCGTAAGTGTTGCGGCTTTGCCAAAAATCATTGAGAACTTAAAAGAGAAAGGCTATACCTTTGTCAAATTGGATGGCATGCTGGGCGTTAAAGCCTACCGATTTTTCGATACACTATCATACTAGGAGTCACCATGAAATATGACATTCTCATTATAGGTGCCGGAATCAACGGATGCGCCATCGCACGTGAAGCTGCAAGATTGGGCAAGAGCGTTGCGGTTATCGATAAACAAACCATAGGGTCTGGTACCTCATCGCATTCTTCCAGACTCATTCATGGGGGTTTGCGCTACTTGGAACGTGGTGATTTTGCATTGGTCAAAGAGGCCTTGTCTGATCGTTCCCGCCTCGTTGCCGCCTATCCAAATCTCGT
>JAUPLR010000164.1 GCA_030836825.1 Campylobacterota bacterium | reverse complement strand
CTGTCGGAGATTGTGTCGTATCGCTCGTAGAGGTTCCCGCGTATGTCATAACTTTGTACATCAAATCCGCAAATTCTGCACGTGATTTTTTATACCCCATTGTGTTAACGTTGGCGATATTATTCGCGGTCGTATCGATTTGTGTTTGCATTGCCAGCATTCCGGTTGAGCTGGTATAAAGTGATTGCATCATTGTCTTATCTCCTTGGGTTATCGTCGTGTAACAGCAATTTTTTCAATCGCATCACGGTTAAGATCATTCATTTGGGAATCCATCGCCTTTTGATACATTCCGACCAATCGGTTTGCTTCGACAAGTGCGATCATCTCATTGACCGCATTTACGTTGCTTTTTTCTACGTATCCTTGCATTACCCCGCCGCTTTGAGCCACAGGCTTTAGAGGATCTGCCGGATCAGGAGCATAGAGGTTGTCTCCCTCTTTTTTCAACATACGAAGATTTTCAGGTTGCACGATCAACATACTTTTTGCCGCAACCATCTGTGTTGACCCCGGAACATTGGTAGAAAACTGACCGTTTTTATCCAACGTAATAACCTCATTTTCCGGAACAAAAGCAATCCCTTTTTTATCAGCGCCAACGACTTCATAGCCTTGCTTGTTCACTAATTTTCCGTCTTGATTCATTGTGAATGATCCATCACGCGTTAAACGTATTCCTTGCGGTGTATTAACAGCAAAGAATTGTCCCTCTTTGTTTAAAGCAATATCAAAAGTATTATCGGTTGCTTGTAACGTCCCAAGAGAAAAATCCGTATACGCGTCCGCGATCTGAGGAACTCTGGATAACGATCGGTTCAGATATTGAGCCGCTTGTTGGGTGTGATTTTTCAAGGGAAGCTCATCTCTGGCTTCTTTATACAAACGGGCAAAGTCTCCTGTAATGAGCTGCTCTTTTTTATACCCCGCCGTATTGACGTTGGCAAGATTGGCTGCAATCGTATCCATTCGGTTAAATTGAGCAACCATTCCACCCGTAGCAGCATAATATCCCGTTTGCATCCCTGATCCTTGAAATGATATTAGAGCAGGGAAGCAAAGATCATTCCATGTTTGATAAAAAAAACAGTCACATACCATGGCTATCTTTAATACTGTTTCGGTATAATCCTAATTCTTTTTTTTAACCGCAGGGGAGCCTTCATCATAATGAGCGTCAAAGACCTTAACAAACATATCGAAACATTGTTTATTGAACATAAATCCAAAAATTGTCTTACCTATGAGGCCATAGTAGAGGCGTTTGATAAGCAGCCAACCCTCGCTCAAGCCAAAAATATTTTAAAGTTTGCAGAAAAATACAAAACCTGCCTCTTTACCTCTTCAGAACACGCGAAGATTCTCAATAAGCAAGAAGCCGATGCCAAACGTGTCGCTCAGCTTAAATTTATTGAAGATGCAAGTACCGATCAGTTTGACATATTGAAGCAACATGAACTTCTGGAATGGTCACGATCGGATTCACCGGTACGTATGTATTTACGTGAAATGGGGCAAATTCCCCTTTTGACCAAAGATGAAGAAGTTGAGATTTCAAAACGTATGGAATTGGGAGAAGAGATCATTATCGACGCTATTTGTTCGGTTCCGTATCTCATCGACTTTATTCTTGACTACAAAGACCCGCTTATCAACCGTGAACGACGGGTAAAAGAGCTTTTCAAGAGTTTTGAAGACGATGCCGAAGAAGAAACGGCTAATGACGATGATGCTGAAGATATGGATGAAGAAGAAAATAAGGAAAAAGCCCCTTCAGCAAAAGACAAAAAGCGGATAGAAAAAGTAATCACTTCGTTTAAAGCACTCGAAAAAGCAAAAAAAGATTGGACAAAAGCGACTGAAAAGATGCTCGAAGAGCGTGCTGTTGAAGAGATGGATGCGGATTACGTCCTCTTTTTCCTAAATGTGACCTTTAAGAAGAAAACACTTAAAGATGCGTTGATGGATTTGGGACCTACTTCTAAGCTCATTAACGAATTAGTTCGCTCTATGGAAACCGCTTTGCGAAGTGACGAAGGCTTTGACCGTGAAATTAAGCGTTTGGAGTACAAACTCCCGCTTTTCAACGACCAACTGAAAAAAAATCACGTAATTATCGTTAACAAAATTACTGAACTCACCAAAGAAGAGATAGCGTCTAAAGTTCCGGAAGCCACCATGGTTAGCACCTACATGGAGATCAAAAAACTGGTCCAAACCAAAGAAGCGTCAAAAGGCGGCTTTAATATGGAGCCGGAAAAACTTGCTGATATTTTAGAACAAATCAAGCGTGGAAAAAACATCTCTGAAACGTCTAAAACGCGTATGGCAAAAAGCAATCTGCGTCTCGTCGTTTCCATCGCAAAACGTTACACCAACCGCGGTCTTCCGTTCTTGGATTTGATCCAAGAGGGGAACATCGGATTGATGAAAGCGGTTGATAAATTTGAGTACCAAAAAGGGTACAAATTTTCAACCTATGCAACGTGGTGGATTCGCCAGGCTATCAGCCGTGCCATTGCTGACCAAGCACGCACCATCCGTATACCGATCCATATGATTGAGACGATCAACCGTATCAACAAAATCATGCGAAAACATCTCCAAGAGCATGGAAAAGAGCCGGATGTCGAGACGATCGCAGAAGAAGTCGGTCTATCTGTTGAGAAAGTCAAAAACGTCATCAAAATCACCAAAGAGCCGATTTCACTCGAAGCGCCTATTGGAAATGAAGAAGATGGCCGATTTGGAGATTTCATCGAAGATAAAATGTCAATATCCCCTTCGGATGCGGTTCTAAAAGATGACCTCAAAGTTCAAATTGAAGGGGTTTTAGAACAGCTCAATGAACGTGAAAAAGCCGTTATTAAAATGCGTTTTGGAATCATGGACGATGAAAGTGACCGCACTCTTGAAGAAATCGGCAAAGAGCTCAATGTCACACGCGAGCGTGTTCGTCAGATTGAAAGCAGTGCAATTAAAAAGCTTAAACACCCAAAAGTTGGGCGTAAATTGAAAAACTATATCGAAGACTAATGACATTTGATCAACAATGGATTGAGTACGATTTCAATCCATTTATCCTCTTTAGCGCCAGCGGTAAAATACGCTCCCTAAATACAGAGGCACAGTATCTTCTCGGTGCCGCCGATGCTTCCGTTATCTACAAAATTGCCATGGCCAATGCTCATTCCACTTTTGGATTCAAAACAACGTTTATGGAACTTGAATTCGGTCGTTTCAAATTTTTCGGCATTACCATCGGCTACGAAGACGAAGAACAAATCGGGATACGCCTTTATCAGCTTCCCTCTTTTCAGTTTACCAAACAAAAGCCAGAGGGAAATCTCGTCAACATCTATACCCTTATCGACCTGTGTATCAGCTCAAACTCCATCGGTTCGAAGGTTACGTATCTCAAAGATCTCGATCCCTCAATTCCGGAAATACGGTTACAAGCAGAGCTGTTCATCAAACTGCTCAACAAAACCTATCAGGCATTTGGCGACAATGAAACAATATTGACGCGCTTGTTTTTCAGAGTGGGCGAACATATCAAGTACGAAGGTGAGAAATACTCTCTTTTTGCAATTGAATGCTCTGCGCCTCTTCTTAACCGAAAATACGCATCAGAACTCACACGTCTGGCAGAAGAAAACAACCTTTATTGCGACGTAAGAGAGTCCAAAGTAACCGTTAATATACCGATGATCTCAAAATAATCACAAATCATAAGAATCCCACATACAGTCCAAGGATGGTTTAGACCTAATGCTCTCTTTTTTTCAACGATTCACCCTAGCACTATTTCTAAGTGTTTTAAATCTCAGTGCTTCCGCTTTAACACTGGAGGAAGCCATCACCTTATTAAAAAAACAAAATCTCGAAATAAAAGCCTCTTCTTTGGAAGCAAACAAGGCGCAAAATGATCTATTCGTTTCTCAAGGATACCGGTATGGTTCTTTGGACTTTACTCAAAACATGCTACGATCCAATGATGCGGGAAATGTATTTGGATTTAAACTAAGCTCTCGCGAAGCCACCTTTGGCGACTTTGGTTTTGCTGATTTTTCTACCACCAATCCCAACATTCTTACCGTGCAGCCCAAAGATCTTAATCGCCCCGATACGCAAAACTATTTTCAAAGCAAACTGACGTATGCCATCCCCTTGTATACGGGCGGAAAACTCAGCAGTTACGAGAAGATTGCATCAGAAATGGAAAAAATCAAACAGCTTGATACCGCCAATGTCACTGCCGAAAAAATTTATCAACTCAAAAAAAGCTACTACGATATGGCGCTGTTAGATCACACCCTCGAACAATTAGTCGTCATGCAAAAAAACATTACTACGCTGCAAACGACTACCAAAGAGATGCTCAAAGAGGGATACGCCAAGAAAGTGGATGTACTCGAAGTAGAAGCTAAAAAAGCCAATATTGACCGAATGATTTTGGAAATCCAAGCCAATAAAAAACTTCTTTTCCATTATTTGAGCTTTCTCCTCAATCAAGACATTGCCGAAATTTTTATGCCAAGCAGTGATCGTCCTATAACCACCATCCTCCAAGCCGATCTTCTCGCCACGAACAGTGAGCTTCAAATTGCCTCTTGTGGTCTGGAAATGAGTTCTTCTATGATAGATGCTGCCAACGCACCTTTCCTTCCCACCGTCGGTGCCTTTGCTGAAGTATCGAGTGCGGATAATACTTTTTTAGGAAATTTTGGTGACCATGGCGCGTATACCCTCGGAGCACGTCTTAGTTGGAATCTCTTTAATGGCGGGGTTGATAAACATACGCTCCAAAAAGCACGGATTGATCGGATTAAAGCTTCCACCCAATTCGAACTCGCTAAAAAAGGAATTTCACTTCAAGTCAACAGAATTCAAACCAAAATCGAAAATTTGGATTATCAAGTGATCAGTTTGGAAAAAGAGCTTGAACTCGCAAATCAAATTACCAAAAGCTACGAGGGGCGTTATCGTGAGCATCTCGTATCCATGAGTGATCTTATTCTAAAACAGTCGGCGCAAATCGAAAAAATCATCAATCTGCAAATGGTTAAAAATCAACGAAACGAGCGTATTTTTGCCCTCGAAAAACTAAGCAATGGAGCCCAGCAATGAAATTTTTGATCTCTCTTTTAACCATAACCGGCTTTTTAAGCGCAAGCGGTCTTATCCTTTCAGGGGTTGTCATATCGGATAACCAAAAAATGATTACCAGCCGAAATATGGGATTTGTTACGTCAGTTAACGTCTCCGAAGGTTCCCGTGTCCGTAAAGGGGATCTGCTTTACACGATCGATTCCAAAGAAATCGATTCCGCTAAAACCCAAGTGGATATGGGAATCGCACAAGCCCAATTATCCTTGCAAATGGTCCAAAATCAGTATGAGAATCTCAAAGTCAATCTTGAACGCCACAGACGTTTGTACGCTCAGGACATGGTGAGCCGATACGAAGTTGAAAATCTTGAACTTGCCGAAAAGAATTTGCAAAATACCCTTAAAATTTCCGAGCGTCAGGTTTCCCAAGCCAAAGCCCGTCAAAGCGAAGTGGCAAATCAATACCAATATTTACGTATCGTAGCCCCAAATAACGGTGTTATTGTCTCAAAAAATATCAAGGTAGGCGAAATGGCGATGCCAGGTGTGCCTGCGATTGTTCTCTCTGATGTAAGTACCCTCAAAATCGAAGTGGAAGTGGCGGAGGGCAATCTAAAAATGGCTCAAATCGGTAAAAAAGTCAAAGTCACCATCCCCTCAACAGGCTTTATAGGGATCGGCACCATCAGCTCCATCGTTCCCAGCTCCAACCCTATGACCCATACCTTTAAAATCAAAATCTCTTTTAATGCTAAACAAACCGTCTATCCCGGAATGTACGCTACCGTCGAACTTTACTAGGATCTGCTATGAAATCCCAAAACACTCCTTATGCGCCACACGATGTTGCAGGAAAACTCGCGCACAAATTTTTACGCAATCCCCTCACCCCTATTTTAGGAATTTTTCTTCTTATTATTGGCTATCTTGCTCTCATGATAATGCCGCGCGAAGAGAATCCGCAGATGGTAGTTAGCGGCTCAACCGTTATCATTGCCATGCCCGGAGCGACTGCCGGTGAGATCGAAAATGTCATCGTCAAACCTTTGGAGCGTAAACTCAAAGAGGTCAAAGGGATTGAAACCATACACGGCATGGCTATGGACAACGTGGCCGTTATCAATGCCGCTTTTTTCATCGGGGAAACCAAAGAGAACTCCAATCTCAAAATCTATGACAAAATCATGCAAAACATAAGTCTCCTTCCAAAAGGGGCGATGCAGCCGATCATTAAACCCCTAGACATTGATGTCGATATCCCCATCCTATCGGTCGCTTTTTACTCCAATAATCCCGCCATTGATCCAACCCTTCTTTATGATCGGGTGAAAATTATCCAGCATCACATCAACGGTCTTCCCAACGTTGCCGTAACCGATGTCAAGGGAGCGAGAAAGCCTCAATTTAATGTCCAAGTTGATATTAATCGCCTCAGTGGCTACAACCTCTCTCTTGGTCAAATCGTCCAAGCGGTGCAAGCCCTTGCGTACAATGTCCCTGAAATAAAAGGGAAAACCCAGACAAATGAGATCATCATGATCGGGGTTAAAAATGCGATTGAAAGCGTTGACGATGTCGGTAATATTATCGTCGCTCAATACGGAGGTTCCGCCATCTATTTGCGCGATGTTGCTACCGTTACCTCCGGACAAGATATTCAAAACTTCAAATCCGCACTCGTAAGTGTCAAAGAGGCTAATGGGAGTTTTTCACCCCTTAAAGACCAAATTACCCTAACCGTCTCAAAACTTCAAGGGACAAACTCGGTCATCATCGCCGATGCCGTTAAAACGGACCTTGAAAAATACAAACCGCTTCTACAGTCCAAAGGGATTCACTACATCATTACCCGAAATGACGGTGAACGGGCAAATGAAGCGGTGAACGAACTGGTTTTTCACTTGTTACT
>JAUPLR010000163.1 GCA_030836825.1 Campylobacterota bacterium | reverse complement strand
CGGAGTGACCGTAACAGACACTCTACCTGCTGGAATGTTATTTAACGGTACCAGCAGTGCCGGCTGGAGTTGTAGCGGTGTCGGTTCGCCGGTAGTTGTAACATGTACAAAAGCTATATTGGACAAAAGTTCTTCTTCGAGCTTGGTCTTAAATGTAACAGCTCCGACATCATCGACAAGCGGTACTGTTACATTTACAAATACTGCAACTGTAACAACAAGTTCACCGACTGATAATGTACTTGGCAACAATACTTCAAATGTGGTAACAGTAACTCTTAACCGCCCTCCTGTTACTGTTAATGACCTTGTTAATACAGCTTCTCATACTGCTGTAAGCGGGAACGTCCTTACAAACGATTCTGATTTAGACGGTGACTCCTTAAGTGTTACCAACGCAGGAACTTTTACCCTAAGCTTTGGTTCTATTACCATCGCAGCCAATGGCGCGTTCACTTACACTCCCGGCTATTTTACAGGAGAGACGGATGAATATACCTATACAGTAAGTGATGGAAGAGGTGGCGTAACAACAGGCACACTTCAGATAGGTATCGGCTCAGCATGTACCGCAACAGGTCTTGTAAATGCTGAACGCAATTTTTGTCTTCGTAAACAGACTGTTTTGTTTGGTGATATGGTAACAGTTGGAAATACACTTGTTGTTCCACCTGACCCTCAACCGGCATCAGCAACTCAAACAACATATTGTAGCACTTATACAAACGGTGCTTTTCTTACAGATACACCAAGTCTAGATAATCAATCTCTTTACTTGTGTAGTTATAAACCTGATTCTAATCTCAATGCGACTACTGCCGAACTTAATATTCCTGTCGGCAGTACTATCAAATGGGCTGGATTATATTTGCAATCTGTAGTGAAACACAGTGATGCTTCAGCTCTTTTATCTATGAGTGTAAAAATTAAAAAAGATAACGGAAGCTATGTTAATGTCGGTACTCCTAATGTTGTCAATTATGGCTCATATACGACTGCAAATTCAACAAATTATGATAATTATTCGGCTTTCATTGATGTAACAAGTCAGTTTACTGCAAACAGCTGGAAGGATGGAAGCTATACTATTGCAAATGTTCCCGTAACAACAGATACTATTAAGGGTAGTGCTTCAGTTATCGGTAAATATGGTGCGTGGTCATTGGTCGTCATATATGAGAATGTTTCAAAACCGCTTAAAAGTGTTTCTATTTATGACGGATGGCAAAAAATTACAGGTAATGGTGCTTCAACTTCTGCAACAATTACCGTGGATAATTTTTATACGCCGACAAGCGGAAGTATCGACTCTGCGGTTTCGATATTTGCTGCAGAGGGTGATAAATACCGAACAGGGGATAATTTTCAAGGCTATAAAAATAGTACTAGTTCATGGGTCAGTTTAGGAACTGCAGATAATGCTTTTGATTCAAGTATTGTATCATCAGGTACAAGAGTCCCTTCCTTAAATAATAATCAAGGTATCGACATAGAAACCTACCAAATCGGAACTGCAGGAAAGAATCTTCTTTCAAATTCTCAAAGCAGCATAAGCTTTAAGCTTTGGACCGGAGGAGAAATTGACTATTTTTATCCATCTATGCTCGCTTTCTCAACTGAAGTTTATCACCCTCGTATGTGCTACTATGAAAAGCTTTATGACTCAAATGGGGATTTGCTTACAACTGGTTCACTTGTAGCAAAAGGAAGTGCTATTGATGTAAAAGTATTGTTAAAAAATGATATGAATGAACCTGCTGAAAAAGTTATGCTTTATCGAACTTTCGATACTACATTACCTTACACTCCAAGCTCAACAGGTTATAAGCTTAACCCAACAGGAGTTACAATTGCTGACAAAATGGCAAATGTAACAACTTCTGTCACGGACGCTTTAGATGGCGATATATTTGACTATAGTACGCCTTTAAAACTTTTTTCGCTTCATGCAGGCACAGGTGCTACTTTCAACCAAGGCGGGGATTTTACATTTGGGCAAGAGGCTATTTTTAATTATGGCACTACGGCAAATTTCGACGGAAACACTTCTATTTCTTACCAAATCGCATATACAATGCCTACTATTGGCTTTAGATACGAAGGAGAGCTTGTAAAATGTGAGGAGTTTGACAACACTTTTGGAGTACTTCCGTCTGTTATAATCACAGATTCTGCCTTTGATGCTCGCGAAACATCTATAGCCGAAGCAGAAGACGACCGTGTAATTACATCAAAAATAGCAAATCAGCCATTTCAGCTCAATGTAGTCTCCCTTGATTCAAGCGGCAATATTTCGCCATATACGTTGCCTCTTGGGAACAGGGTTTATCTTTTCCCTGTAAATACTGATTTCTGCACACAAACTTACGCAAACCAGCTAACAGATTTATACACCTTAAGTCATGACACGTATGTTGATTTTGAACAGGGGGATACAACAGTATCTTCACCTGCAGTAAACCTTGCAAACGCACTTACATCAAGCGATGCATCAACAGATAAGAGAATAGCATTTAACTATATTAACTGGAGTGATTATGCACCGGATTTAAGTGCTCTGCATTGTAGTGTCAGTAACACTGGAGGTTCTACACTGCAGGGCGTTCCTCAATGTTTAGAGGCAGCGGGAGGAATGTGCAGCAAATATGGACGTGTAACAAGCAACATTGAATGTCTTTTTGGTCCTGCTGTTGCTCTGGCATGTGCAGGAGCAAATAGTCTAGGAGAGTCTAATGCAGGAGATGCTCCATGTAACGGCTCATCTTATGCAGGAAGCAGATTGCCTGACGCACCATTTGACAATGAATACGGATGTTACCAATGTATATCTCAACATATTGGAGAGATTGGCTGTACTACCGATAATTTTGCTGTTAGACCAGATACTTATACAGCTGTATTTACAGGTCCTGCTCCGCTTATTGCCGGTCAAGAATTTGACATTACAACCGTAGCAAAAGGAGTTGGCGGAACTGCTCTAACCGGCTATAATGGAATAGCTGCCGTTACACCGCAAACACAGATAGACATCTGTGCCGTACCTGATGGAAACCTGACAAACTCTTTGGATGCTCCTATTGGTGCTATATTTTTTGACGGTGTTGATACAAATATTTCTAACAACATAAAATTTGGAGATGTGGGTGTTTTTGATCTCAATATAACAGACTCGACTTGGACTGCTGTTGACAGCACAAAAAATCCGAAGGAATGTATAGAAAATGATGATACAAATATTTTAGATGCAGATATGAGAGTCGGTTGTTTAACGAGATTTACCGCTACACCAACAGTTATTCCTGACCATTTCGATGTAAACGGAACACTTACAAATGGCTCAGCAGGCGGCTTTACATACCTAAACAACTTTGAAAACAATGCATCTTTAGATCAAAATATATCAGCGACTTTAAATGCAGTTGTTACCGCAAAAGCATTTAACATAAATACTACTACACAAAACTACTCAAGCGAGTGTTACGCAAAAAGCGGAAACAGTGTATTAAATATTACATTAAACCCATCTCCGCCAGATTTAACACAGTTGCTGTGGTATGATGATAACAATAATAGCGTCGTGGGCAGTTTTGCTATTGCCGGTCCATTTAGTTTTCCACACCCTCCTGCTCGTTTTACAAGCGGAGTAGGAAACCTAATCTATCGTCTAAACTTTGACCGGAATCAGACTATGGTTGTTAATCCGTTTACAATGACTGTCAATGAAGTTAATGCTACGGATAGTGATTCGGTAGATGGAAATCAAACATTGACAAGCAATAATAGCGCTTACTATGTCTACGGACGTATTATCCCGCGTGATGTCCGTGTATTTGGTGCGAATACACCATTTACTGCGAACGCTTGGTATGAAGTTTACAAAGCTTCAGCCCTTAATGGAACATCATTGCCTGTAAGCAAGAATGATGCTAATTGGTATACCAATACCTTGCACACAGATCTAAGCGATGGGGACGGTGATGTGACGCGGATGCAGACCAACGGTGCGGCAGCAGCGACGTCACCTTTGTTTGATACAAATACGTTTATGGCGGGCGTAGAAACGTATTCCGAAACTACAGGATGGCTTTTAAATGGGTATAAAGCCCATATCGATACCGCCCCATGGTTGTGGTACGGGATCAATGCATTGAACTATGTCGATCCAGCGACAGGAGATACAGAAGGCGCTTGTTTGACCCATCCATGTTTTAATATCAATATCGCTCCAGCCGTTGGCGCAACGGGAAGCGCAAAATCAACGAATGAGGCGACAAAAGCGAGTAAAAAGTCTGATAGCAGTGGGTGGAGAAGTACCACCGATTATGCACCGGCGGTCCGATAATGAAGCTTAATACGATGCGTTCTGCAATGGCGATGATCGAACTGATCTTTGCCATTGTCATTATTGCAATTAGTGTGATCTCTATCCCTACAATGATCTCCGTAGCGGATAAAGCATCCAAGCTGATTACTGTGGATGACGATGTGATGTCACGGTTGAGCGGATGGACGATTGACAAATTTCAGGCGCGATGGGATGGAAACTACTCCGCTTCGAGAAGCGGGCCATTGTGGATTACAACGATGGCAGATTTAGGGTGCAGTCGTGGTGCGGGAGCGGTTTGGTATCGTGCTAACCCTGATTCACTCATTCAATGCGATATTGCTGGAAATCCTCCATCAGATATACCAGTTAGTGGAAGCGGAGTTTTGGCCAATGGTATTGAGCAATTAAATCATGGGAATAGTGGCAATGGTGAGACAATTGAAATTACTCCATCTGGAGGAACACCCTATAGTATTACTGCTACGTATGAAGTGCGTTATGTTGATTCAATGGTAACTGGTACAAATACTCAAGCGGCTACATGGACATTGGGGTCATCGGCTAATATGGCTCCTGACGGTTCCCTGGATGTTCCAACGCACTTGAAGCGTGTCGTGACCCGTTTTCAGGATAATACTTTGGGTGTTGATACGACACTGACTTTTTTTAAGTCAAACAAAGGCAACTAAATGAAGAAACTACAATTTAGAAATGCTTTTACGATGATAGAACTGCTTTTTGTTATAGTGATTTTAGGAATTGTTGGAGGAATCGCGCTAGAAGTGATTCGGCAATATTATGAAAACATTTATCGCACTCGGGAATATACAAAACGGGTCTCCGAGGCCGACCATATACTCGATCAACTTAGTAAATATTTTGAAAATGCAATCAGTAGTTCTATTGTTAATCTTGAACCAAGTGGTGTGGCACATTGTTATGGTCCACCAGAAGGTGATGCAGGTGATTTTACGATTGCTTTTGTAGCACCGGATATTGACAGTTTGCGTGGTACTTCTGGAAACAGACCAGGCTGGAGCGAAGATACTTTTCTTATGACAGGGAACGAACTTAATGCATCGGATGCTGATTATACGATGGCGGATACCATTATCACGGCATTAGGATCGACGTTGAGGAATTCGGCAGTATATGATCATGAAAGCACCAACGTTGCAGCTTGTGTTCGTTTTAATTGGGATGATGCTGGAGGATATGATGGATTTCACAAACTCAATATAGCTGCGAATCCTATCAGTTCCACAAGAATACAGTTGAATACTGATAATAATGCTACTGATGGAAAGCAAAAATACCTCTTACGTACCGGCTATGCATTTAGAGTACAAGATGATGGCAATTTTACAATGTACACAAATTTCCGCCCATGGCTGGGAGAACGTTATACAGCAGCAACTAAAATTAATGTGTTAGGCGGAAACGTTGCTCATTTTTATGCGGATTATAACGCGACCGATTTTATGGCCAATCAAAATTTAAGTGATCGAGGATTGGTATGGCGACTCAAAGTGTGTATGCGTGGACTTGATAGTAATTTAAGTGATACAGATGCTGAAGGTCAAACAATTTGTCGTGAAAGGAGAGTCCATGTACGCTACTAAACGATCCGGCTTTGCAATGATATTGGCGATTTTTATCGTTGTGTTGATTGCTATGGGTGGGGTTTTACTCATGCAAAGCGGTGCGCAAGAGTCCAAAGCCGTAGGGGATAAATATTTACGGGCGCAGGCGCAACTTTTGGCTAAAAGTGCTACGGAGTATGCGGTTATGCGTGTACAAGGTTATAATGCGGCAGGATGTCTGAATCAGCTTAATATTACTGTCAATGATGCGAATGACAATGCTATGTTTAATGTTGTAGTGACAATGAACTATTCATTTCGCGGTGCGGCACCTAGTGGAACTTGTAATGTTTTGGCAGATAATACAGGAAAAGAATCATCGGTGCTAATGGACGTGACGGTTGTTACAGATAACAATCTTAGTACGGAGCCGATTCGGGTGCATGAGCGAAGCTGGCAGATGTTTTAATCTGATCTAAAAGGAAGGTTATTCCCGTGAGTACGGGAAATTAACGAAAATCAAATGGTAAGCTGAGAGATTTTAGCGATAACGTCTTTTTCACGGACGGGTTTCATAAGGAACCCGTTTGCTCCACATTCAAGCGCTTCGGTTTTTTTGGTTTCATCGGTAGTTAGAATGATAACCGGAAGTTGACGCAGTGATTCATCCGCGCGGATAGCTTTGAGCATCTCAATCCCCCCCATAACCGGCATAATGATGTCCAACAAGATAATATCAATATCATCCTGAGCTTTTAGAACACCAATAGCGTCAGCCCCATTTTTGGCCTCTACGACCTGATACACATTTGGGGCTTTCATAAGCATTACTTTGAGTAGTTTTAAATTGATCATATCATCATCAACCGCTAGTACTTTTAGTTTGTTATCAACCATTTGTAATTCCTAATTTAGATAAATTTTTCAAATACAAGACGTAATAGATCTTTGTTGACTATGTTTTTGATCATCTCGTGTACGTACATAGCATCGTTAGGGTCTTCTTGAACATTTGGATCAACCAGCATTACCAATGACGTATCACTGCCCTTGGCACGAATTGTATCATAGAGTTCTTTGAGGTCAAGTTCTTTTAATGTCTTATCAAATAAGGCAAGCTTATACCGTTTGCTTGCTACCTTCTCAAGCAGCTCAGAGGCTGTATTGGCGGTCTCATACGTATAGCCCAAATCATTAAGAATACGACTAAAAAGCTTCATTTCAAGGGAATTTTGTTTTGCTAGCAAAATATCCGCGTCAAAGGCAGACGCCGGTTTTGGTTGTTCAACTTCAGGAGCCACTGCTGCTTCTGCAATCTCTTCTTGTGTCTCAATGACTTCCTCTTGCGCATACGTTTCTATCGCAGGTTCTATCAAGGACCTTACCGGCTCGATAGCCTCATCATTGGGGAGATGATCGGCTGTTTTTGGGACAACATTGAGTTCAACAATCTTATGAGATAGGAAATTATTAAGCAACGAAATGATCTCACTGCGAACCAACGGTTTTGTCGTATATTCATCCATACCGGCCGCTAAAAATCGCTCACGGTCACCTTTGAGGGCGTTAGCCGTGAGGGCAATAATGGGGATATGGTGTTGATCGTAGTCCTCTTCGTAATCCAAAATTTCTTGGGTTGCCTCGATACCATCGAGTACCGGCATTTGAACGTCCATAAATATAAGGTCAAACTGACCATTTTTGCGTTTTTCAAATGCTTCTAACCCATTGTCGGCAAGAGTGACTTCCAACCCAATGTCTTCAAGCGTACGACGGATTAGTTTTTGATTGATGATATTGTCCTCGGCAACGAGAACAGAGGCCTCAAAGCGAGAGTTCTTTTCATCGAATTTTTTACGACGGGACGACTTCTGCTTACGGTTATTGAATGCCTCTACGTCGTACGTTTCCAAGACGGTACGAATTTTACCGCTGTTTACGGGCTCATACATAACTTTGAAAATGTCCAGACCCATGGAGTCGATTTTTTTCATGTAATACGATTTGGTAATGAGAACCAACTGTTCATTTGCCGCGGCGAATTGTACTAAATCCACTTCATTGGTGTAATCATTGTCAACAAATAAGAGATCATAATTAACTTGTCGCTCAAGCAGCTTTAGCTCTTCAACGTCGTGGAACGTAGTGTAGCTCACACCAAAGTAATCCAAATATTCTTTGAGATACGTTGTTTGTGATTTTTTCTTGCTTCTGCTCTCATGGATGACAGCATTGATGTTTGAAAACGACCCTTTTATCGGATCATTAAGGGTTTCAATCTCATCAAAAGATAAGACAAAGAAGAACGTAGTTCCCTCACCCGGAGTACTTTCAAGGTCAAGTTGACCCCCCATAAGCTCAACAAAACTACTGGAAATGGTAAGTCCAAGTCCTGTTCCGCCGTATTTACGAGTAATGGAGGTATCTGCTTGAGAAAAAGCTTCAAAAATACGAGATCTTTGCTCACTGGTTACACCGATACCGCTGTCTTTGACCTGGAAGCGCACACGAGCACGATTTGGTTCATCGCTTTGTATGCGGCGTACGTCAACATTGACGCTTCCCCCTGCGTTGGTAAATTTGACCGCATTGCTGAGAAGATTAATGATGACTTCTTTGATCTTGGTCGGATCCCCCTTGAGAGGACGCTCAAGGCTTGGATCAATGAAACATCCAAGATCAATGTGCTTTTCAGACGCACGTACGGCATAAACGTCCACAGCGCTCTCAAACTCTTCGAGAGGGCTAAAGGCGATGTCTTCGATTTCAAGCTTGTTGCTTTCAATTTTGGAGAGGTCAAGAATGTTGTTGATAATTTCCAGAAGGTTTTCGGAGCTTTTTTCGATAATGTCAATGAATTCACGCTGTTCATCGTGCAAGTCGGTATCTTTTAATAGCTCGGTAAATCCGACGATACCGTTGAGTGGTGTACGAATTTCATGAGACATATTGGCCAAGAACATGGATTTCGCTTCACTGGCTTCTTGTGCGGATTGTTTATCGCCCAGAGTTTGTTCAATAATACGCTCCAGAAGCGCATACGCTTGCGCGGTACCATCCGCCGTATCAAGATTGATCGATTTGCTTAGGGCGTCTGCTTCATTATCGTGCGTGTCTTCAGCAACACGCTTGAGAACCGACTCAAGATTTTTGATGTTTTTAGCGATTTCATTGGAGAGCATGAAACCTAAAATACCAACCAAAATAGAGAGGATCCATATCGTAATAGCCGTAGCGAGAAGTTGGATTGATTGTTCCTTTACAACGGCAGCTCTGCTGTCCATAGTATCTGAGAGAATTTTTTCACCCTCATTAATGGCATTGATTTTTTCAGAAATCATTTCAAACCAAATACCCGATTGGGTGTCGTACCCACCCTCAGCACTTGAACGCATGATGCTGCCGCGTTCAGTAACGATATCGTTTAATAATTCGATATTGTCTTCTGAAAGCAGCGTTGCACGCAAGGCAGCTTTCACCCCTTGATCGGTTACCCCTTCAAGATTGTAGGCATCGGCATTGCCAATGAAGGTAATCCATTTTTCAAGCTCTTCATCTTCCAGCGCTTTGTCTTTTGAGAGCAAATAGGTAAGATAGCCACGCTCCAAACTGCTGTACTCTTTAGCGCGTACAAGGGAAAGATAGCTGTTAGCCATGGAGGCTACTTCATCATCCAAAATGACGGTTGATAGACTGGAGAGATCTTTGATGAGTTTCTCTTGATTTTTGCTATACACATCATTGAATATTTCATCAAAATCAGCCGTTTTGTTGTCTACAGAGGGGCGAATTTCGTGACGTAATTCGTCAAATGCCGTAATGATGGCCAGAGTTTTAGGAGAAGGGTTGGTGGATTTAAATGTTTTAATCGCTTCATCAACAATGGCACGCTGAGCGTGTAACGATTTTAGCGTTGCCGCAGAAGCATTTCCTAAATACATCACCGTCATACCGCGTTCACGCGCGATGTTGTTAATCATGTTGCTTAGCTGCTTATTGCTCTCTAGCCTCGCTTGGAGAATTTGGACCGATTGGAAACTTTTATACGAACTGTAAACGTAATACGTAGCGAGTGAAAACAGGATCAATATCGGGAAGAGACTGATCAGGCGGAGTCTATTTTTAAGTCCTAATTGCATGTTTGGGTCCTCTTAAAGTTGATCAAGATAACCAGTGAGGCGCAGAAAAGACTTCTTGGCTTCCTGTGCATCATTGGTGACGGATAAAATGGCGAGCTCATCAGAAATTTCGCTAAGACGCAAGTTGTCGCTGATTCCTTTTAGTTTGGCGGCGCTGTTTTTCCATGCATGCGTGTCAAACGACTTAATTGCCTGCAAAATAGTGGCGCTCATAGCAGAAGCGTCTGTTTTGTAGTCGTGTAAGAGTTCTTCCATAAAGGAAGGCTCCATGCCAAGTGCTCTGGCAACAGCTTTTACATCATAATGCAAGGGGGCAAAAATCGTTTCTGCTGTTTCTTCGAGGTCCTCTGTCTGAGCTTCGGGTTCTTTTGCGGGAAGCTCATCTTCAGCGGGCTCATCGTGTAGTTCAAAAAACTCCTTTTTGAAAGGAGCCTTTTCTTCAGCAGTGCTTACGGATAATTCATCTTCATTATAAATCTCGTCTTGATGGACGAGAAGCGCTTCCTTGTCGTCTTGCTTGAGTGAAAACGAATAAATATCGTCCAACGCATCGAGACTGATTGCTTCAGAAGGCTTGGGCGCTTCTTCTTTGACCGGCGGTGTTTGCATGAGGGTGGTTGAATCATAAGAAACTTCTTTCCCCTCAAGTTTGGCGATGATTTCGTAGTAATATTTGAGGTTGGCTTCAATTTCTACGGGTTCGGTCGAGTTGTTAATGGTGGTAAGAGCCTCAAGCGCATTTTCGACACGTAAATTAGCGGCAACCCCTTTGAGCTTATGGGAAAGTATGTGCAGGGTATTGAAGTCACCTTTTGAAACTGCTTCGAAGAGCTGGTTTTTGAATTCATGGGATTGCTGGATGAAGTCTTCGATAAATTCCTCTATCAAGTCAACAGGAAGCCCAAGTTCATTGGCAGCGACGCTTGGATCGAAGACATAAGAATCTTGGACTTTGCGATGAGAGAGATACTCTTGTTCAGCCTCGGAGTAGTGAGAGCCTCTAATCCTCGGCTTTGGTGCGGATGCGATCGGTGCGGGAGTCGGTTTGTCAACCACCATTGCAACCTCTTCGGCACGCTCTTGGGTAAAGGTATCAAGCTCTTTGTCGCTCAATGGAGCCACGAGGGAAGCATGTAAGTCTTCAGTCTCATCAAGGGAAGTAGGGCGCGCTATTGGGATATCGAAGGTGCTTGGCTCGCTTAGCTGTGTAGGCGTTAAATGGGTGTGGTCAGGAAGCGGTGTGGTCGGGACACTTTGTACCATAGGTTCACTGGGGGGGGTGAACGCATGGGAGGGTGCTTTTGGGGCTGGTGCGGGTGTTTTGAAATTTTCACCGCTGAGGCTTTTTATCTGAGACATTTCAATGCTGTAACCGCTTTGCGCGGGTTGCGCACATAAATGAAAAGGGGTTACGTTAAGACGGCAGCTAAAGGTGCGGCCATTTGCGTGGACGATTGCGCTGGAGGCGTCCAAATCGGCATGCAGAAGAAAGTCAATCCATCCAAAATTTTTAAAATTATGGATGTAACCCGGTTCATTGGCAAACAAGTCAGCAACATCGGAGCAAACACTCAAAAGTTCTTCGAGGGAAGAATAGTTAAGGAGACGCAAGCCCTCATCGTCAATGCCGATAAATTCTTGTTTATTGTTATATAGTAGCACGTTCTCTCCTTTTTAGCTTTCTTTAGTAATCATTTGTTCGTAGAGGATCGCAGTTTCTTCGATATTTCTGCGTGAAGCCGGTTTGCTGGCGGCCATATACCCCTTCAGGGTACCATCACTATGGTATATAGGAGAAATTTCAGAATCAACCCAACAATATTTCCCGTCCTTACGAAGATTTTTAATCAATCCATGCCATATCGTACCGGACAAAATCGTTTTCCACAATTGTGCGAAAGTGGCTTTTGGCATATCGGGGTGGCGGACGATGTTATGGGATTGACCAACAATCTCATCTACGCCGTAGCCTGAAATCTCACAAAAACGTCGATTGGCAAACGTTATGATTCCATCCGTGTCGGTCTCACTAACGAGTGGTCGTCCATCAAAAAAATACTCTTCATTAACCGAGACAGGTCTATCCATAGACACTCCTTAATTGTTACGCTCTAACTTGATGCTAGGAATATGGCATAAATAAGGTAAAAGATTACTGAGATGCTGGTAAATTATAATAATTATGAACATTTTTAGCCCCTAATGATCCAATAAGCTCTTTGATTGTTTCAAAGTCCGCTTTGGCAATGGCGTCAAAGGTTCCGAAGTAGGTGAGCAATTTTTGAATTTTACCGGGAGTAATCCCTGGAATGGTGAGAAGATGGGAGCTCTGATCCTCTTTTAGTTTGCTTTTTTTGTGAAAGGTTATGGCGCATCGATGGGCCTCATCTCTGAGTAATTGTATAAATTGGAGTCGTTTATCGCTGGTGTCAAGCCTGAAAATACCCTCATCGCTATGAAGGATATCTTTGGCGGAGCCTTTTGCGCGGTGCGCCTTTGCGTCCACTTTTTCTTTGCTGATACCGATAACATCAAGAAGCGTACCGTTGGAGTGCAGTAGTTCCACCGCAAGCGAGCGCAGTGTTTCGCCTCCGTCAATGACCCATAAATCCGGAGGAGGATTGGTTTGAAATCCTTTAATTCTACGGGTGAGCATTTCGCGCATTTGAGAATATTCGTCTTTATGCTCCAAATGATAGGTGCGGTACCCTTTTTTATCAAAACGGCCATGGCTGTAGGCAACCATCGCTCCAACGGTGGCTTGTCCTGCAAAGTGGGAGTTGTCAAATGCCTCAATACGATTGGGAATATTTTCAAGCCCAAACAAGTCGGCAATCTGTTCCAGCACACTGTTTTTATCGCTTTGGGGGGATTTGAGCAATTCGAGTGCATTTACATAAGCTAACGAGACGAGTTCTTTTTTTATTCCCTGTTTTGGGAGGGCAATGGAGGCCTTTTTTTCAAATAATTGACTCAGATGCCGTGTGACCCAATCTAGGGATTCAAATGCTTCATGGATTAGAATGGGGGCGACAATGGGGGGCTTTTCACTGCCATAGTAGTTGACCAGTGCTCGTTCATAGGCTTCATCACGGGAGGATAAATCGTTTGCCGCAAAAAAATCATGGCTACTGGAGGCGATTTTCCCCTCACGGATAAACAGGCGCACAACGCATCCACGAAACTCATCGGTGGCAATGGCAAAAATATCGTAGGCTTCGTTGGAGGCAAGGTCGATTTGTGAGTGCTCCGTACTTCGCCCGATTCGCTCTAGCCTGTCGCGTAGGGCTTTTGCCTCCTCAAAGCGCAACTCCTCAGCATAAAACTCCATTTTGGTACGAAGCTTTGGGAGGAGAAGTTCTTTGTTGGTGATCCATTGCGCTGCTGTGTCCACCATGGTTTTATAGCGGGCTTTATCGACGGAAAATTCGCAGGGTCCCAAGCATTGATTCATTTGATAATAAAGACACGCTTTTTTTCCCTTGAGACAGCTTTTCTTTTGGACAAGCGGGAGCAATTCATAGAGAGAATCGAGAATATCACGCGCTCCTGTGGAAAAGGGACCGAAATAGCGGATGTTTTTTCCTTTTATAATTTTGCGCGTTATATCAAAACGGGGGTATTCTTCTTCGAGATTGACGTAAATATACGGGTAGGTTTTATCGTCGCGCAGGAGAATATTGTATTTTGGCTTGAGCTGTTTGATGAGAGAGTTTTCCAAGATGAGGGCATCGTGTTCATTTTCAACCACCAAATAATGCAAAGAATCCGTTTCGCTGAGCATTTTTTGAATGCGCAAGGACAAGGTAGATTTTGGGGAGAGCTGCGGCGTGAGGTTAAAATAACTTTTGACGCGCTTGGAGAGGTTTTTGGCTTTTCCAATGTAGAGAATGCGCCCTTTGGCATCAAGGTATTGGTAAATACCGGCACAATGAGGAAGAGAGCGTATTTTTTCAATCATAACGGTTACTTAATCAATAATTTATGGTAGCTATTATACCATCTCTATTGAAAACACGGCACAGGGAAAAAAATGACAAAATTATTGGCAATGGCGTTCATAAGTGCCGCAGTGATGCTAAGCTTGAATGGGTGCGGATATAAAGCCCCTCCGTTTTATGAAAAACCGGCTTCCGATAAAGGGTCAAACGTTGCGTTATGATGTGGTCATTATCGGTTCAGGAATAGCGGGTTTATACGCTGCGCTGAATCTTCCAAAATCGCTCAAAGTATTGTTGATCAATAAATCCCATCCATGGGAATGCAATACCTATTATGCCCAAGGCGGGGTAACCACGGCCTACGATGATGCGGATATTGATTTGCACATCAAAGATACCCTCGAAGCGGGCTCCGGCATGTGCGATGCCAATGCCGTGCGCCTGATGAGCGAAAGTTCGCAAGGAATCATCAAAGATCTAATTGCGCGAGGCTTTGTGTTTGATACCGACGCTGCTGGAAATCTCCTCTACACTAAAGAAGCAGCCCACTCACGCAATCGCATTTTGCACGCGGGAGGAGATGCTACGGGACGCTACTTGCATCTTTTTTTACTGCAACAAAACCCTCATCCGATGCTCTCGGATGCAACGGTAGTGGATCTCTTGATTCGTGATGGGATTTGTTGCGGGGTTGAGGTTGCAAGCGAAGGAAAACGGCGTTTGATTGAAGCTAAGAACGTCATTATTGCCAGTGGCGGTGTCGGATCGCTGTACGAGTATCATACCAACGCCCATACGATCAGTGCCGATATTCATGGGATTTGTTTGGAAAAGGGGATTGCCCTTGAATCCATGGAGATGATGCAGTTTCATCCTACGGTTTTTGTGAGCAACAGCGGGGCGCGCAAACAACTTCTCTCTGAAGCGTTGAGAGGTGAGGGGGCGTGGATTGTCGATGATAACGGCTATCGCTTTTTATTTGAGTACGACGAGCGCGGAGAGATGGCCCCGCGTGACATTGTCAGTCGTGCGATTTTTGATTACAAACAGCGAACGTCCAATCAGGTGTATCTTTCCTGTGAGCATTTTGATAAAGAGTATTTTCAAGAGCGTTTTCCCAATATCTATAAAGCATTGCGTGATTTTGGCTATCATCTTCCCAAAGACCGAGTTCCGATTTCTCCCGCATTTCACTATTCCGTAGGGGGGATCAAAAGTGATTTAGAAGGGAGAGTTCCCAATATAAAAGGGCTGTATGTCATAGGCGAGGCGGCATGTACGGGCGTGCATGGGGCGAACCGTCTGGCGAGTAATTCATTGCTTGAAGGGCTTGTCTTTGCCGTAAAAGTAGCCAATAGCATTGTGCATACTCCAATGGAGGGATGCTTGGGATCTTTTTTGGTAGGGGATGAGGCGCTTGAACTGCCCTCGGACAAAGAGAAAAAAGATTTACTGCGTAAAATAATGTGGGAAAAAGTCTCCATCGTTCGAACGACTCAGGGTTTGCGCAGCGCCTTGGAGGCAGTGGAAAAGATGCTCAGCCAAAGCGTAGGGCGATTGCTTTTTTTACGTCTTTTGAGTGCAAAATGCATTATTGAATCGGCACTGAAACGAACCGAGTCAATCGGGGTACATTACATTGTCCACGAAGGAAGTAAAAAGTGACGAATCAAGTTACCCAAGCCGTTGCTGTGAATTTTGTCGGTCATCCCTTTGGCTGGCTTTTGTTGGCAGTGTTTGTCATTGGATACTACTTTATAGCGACCGAAGAAAATTATCATATCGACAAAGCCAAACCGGCCCTTTTTGTAGGGACATTCATGTTTGTCTTGATTGGATTGTATTACGCGGTTGAAGGTTTGAATTTTACCCCTTTTGAGCAAGCAATAGACCATTTGATCTTGGAAATAGCGGAAATTTTCTTTTTTCTATTTGTCGCAATGACGTACATCGAAGCGTTGATTGAGCGGGGTGTTTTTAATGCACTCAAAGCCAAGCTGATTACCAAGGGGTACAGCTATCGCGAGCTTTTTTGGATTACGGGGACGTTAGCCTTTTTTATCTCTCCGGTTGCGGACAATCTTACCACGGCATTGATCCTTTCTACTGTGTTGTTAACCATTGAAACAAAAAACAAAGCGTTTTTGGTTCCCAGTGCTATCAATGTCGTCGTTGCCGCCAATGCGGGAGGGGCATGGAGTCCGTTTGGAGACATTACGACCTTGATGGTTTGGACGGCTGAAAAGGGAACTTTTACAGACTTCTTGTATCTTTTCCCCGCTTCTTTTTTGGGATGGGTCGTAACCGCGTATTTGTTGAGTCGGTATGTTCCCGATTTGGATCCTCTCAAAGAAGGGGACCCCTCCGCAGCCGAAAAAATTGAAATTCTCAAAGGCGGCAAAATGATTGTGGCTTTTGGGGCTCTGACCATTGCGCTGGCCGTTATTGGGAAGCAAGTGATGCATTTGCCTCCGATGTGGGGGATGCTGTTTGGGCTTTCTCTTTTGCAGCTGTACATGTATTTTCTCAAGAAAAATCACAAGCAAGATGTGAGTATTTTTTTAGCGATGAGCAAAATCGAGAACAATACGCTTCTCTTTTTCTTTGGTATTTTAGCGGCGGTTGGTGCATTGCATTTTATCGGTTTCTTGGATTATGCGGCAAAACTGTATGAAATATTCAATCCAACAATGGTGAACATCGGAGTAGGATTTTTATCGGCGATTGTGGACAATGTTCCGGTGATGTCAGCGGTGCTCAAAGCTAACCCTTCGATTGATCATGCACAGTGGATGCTCGTTACCATGACGGCGGGGATCGGCGGATCATTGATCAGTTTTGGAAGTGCCGCAGGGGTAGGAGTGATGGGTAAAATGGCCGGTATTTATACTTTTTCTTCCCACATCAGGCTTGCTTGGACGGTTTTTGTGGGCTACGTTGTCTCTTTAAGCGTATGGTATTTTCAGTTCATCGTTTTAGGGTTTTATTAAGGGCTAAATATCTTTAGAGTATCCTTTCATAACACAAAGGGTATTTCCTCCCTCCTAATTATCTTCATCCAAAGGCTCACCCGTGAAAGAAGTCAGCATTATCGTTCTTGATTTCGGCTCTCAGTACACTCAGTTGATTGCACGCCGTTTACGCGAAGAAAAAATCTATTGTGAAGTATTGCCGTACCATACTAAACTAGCGGCAATAGCTGCGAAAAACCCAAAAGGGATAATCCTCAGCGGTGGTCCCTCATCCGTCTACAACAAAGATGCGTATGAAGTGGATCAAGGTGTCTATGCGATGGGGATTCCTGTTTTGGGTATCTGCTATGGGATGCAGCGTATTGCGGCTGATTTTGGCGGATCGGTGATTCGCAGTGATCATCATGAGTATGGAAAAGCGGAACTGTTTATTGACCAAACGAAAAAATCTCCTCTCTTTGATGCGTGTGAAGATGCGCGTATTGCGTGGATGAGCCACTCAGACAAAGTGGATGTTCTCCCCTCTGGATTTACGCCGATTGCGCACTCTGCGAATTCTCCCTATGCAGCGATTGCGGATGAAACTCGTCGTATCTATGCGATGCAATACCACCCTGAGGTCAACCACTCCGAAGAGGGGTATTTGATGTTGCGTAATTTTGCCCGTAAAATTTGTGGCATCACGGAAAAATGGGATATGGGACATTTTCTCAAAGAGCAGATTGTTAAAATTCGTGCGCAAGTAGGCGATGGCAAAGTGTTGTGTGCCCTTAGCGGCGGTGTTGATTCTTCCGTGGTTGCGGCATTGCTTTACGAAGCGATTGGGGATCAGTTGATTCCTGTATTTGTCGATAATGGACTGTTGCGCAAAGATGAGCGTGAATCGGTTGAAAATATTTTCAAAGTTCATCTTAAAGTTCCTCTTGTTGTTGCCGATGCTGCGGAAAACTTCCTCGGTAAACTTGCGGGCGTGAGGGACCCTGAGGAAAAGCGCAAGATCATTGGGCATACGTTTATTGAAGTATTTGAACAAGAAGCAAAGAAACACGACGGTATCAAATTTTTGGCGCAAGGGACACTGTATCCGGACGTCATTGAATCGGTATCGGTCAATGGCCCATCCGTAACGATCAAAAGTCACCACAATGTCGGCGGATTGCCGGATTGGATGGATTTTGAGTTGATTGAACCGTTACGCGATTTGTTCAAAGACGAAGTGCGCAAGCTTGGACTTGAACTTGGATTGCCTGATTATCTCGTCAATCGCCACCCTTTCCCCGGTCCTGGCTTGGGCATTCGTATCATGGGTGAAGTCAACAAAGAGGATTTGTACCTTTTGCGTGAAGCGGATGCTATTTTGCTCGATGAGCTCAAAGCAAGCGGTTACTACACCAAAACATGGCAGGCGTTTGCAGTACTTTTAAACGTTAAATCGGTGGGTGTTATGGGGGATAACCGTACGTATGACAACACGGTATGCGTCCGTGTCGTCGAGGCGGTGGATGGTATGACGGCAACGTTTGCACACTTGCCGCACACATTGCTGGAGCGCATCAGCAGTCGTATTATCAATGAAGTAACGGGAATTAACCGCGTTGTGTACGATATCAGCTCTAAGCCTCCGGCAACGATCGAGTGGGAATAAGGCGTCGCTTTGCGCCCCATTTATCTGATCTCCAAGACTCCATCCCCTGAGATGATGGGCGTTGTTCATATCCCCATTCTTTCCGTCCATTTTTTTACTCCTGAGATTAATTTTAACCTTTATACAGGGATAATTATTACTTCCAAACAAGCAGCACAAGCACTTAAACACTATTCGCCAAATTGGGATCAACTTCAGGTGATTTGTGTTGGTGAAGCAACTGCTTCAGCGGTAGAAGCTCTGGGTGCGCGTTTTGTTCAAACAGCCGATGGCTATGGGATGAGTATTACGGAGGTGCTGTCACAACATCAGGGAAAATGGCTCTATTTGCGCCCCAAAATGATTGCTTCTTCATGGCCTTCGTACGCCCGTGAGTTGGGGATAACGGTAGATGAAGTGATTATTTACGAAACGAGGTGCAATGAAGATATGCAAAAAATAGAGATTGCAAAAAACGGTGTACTCATTTTTACATCGCCCTCCAGTATAGAATGTTTTTGCAAGAGAGCCGATATTTTGCCCACACACGATGTCGTCGTTATTGGTACAACCACTCAAAATGCCTTGCCCCCAGAGATAAAATCAACGATTAGCTCGCAAACCAGTCTTATTTCTTGCATTGAAAAAGCGCGGGAAGTAGCGGATAGGTAAAATTTTATTATCCACATTAAGCTTTTTGAGGTTATAATCATCTTCACCTGGGCGCAGCGAGTAATCGTATTTGAGGGTTCTACATATACACTTAGCGGTATCGGTAGTCACCTTGGTGTGTCGGTGATCTCGTTTGAGTACGAAAGTGCGAGAGATTGCCGCCGGATAGGTGCTTGATCTGCTTAATTACGCTTTGAGAACCAAAGCTACTGCGAAGACGCCCGCCTGGGCCTTTGTTGCTTCTCCCCCTTTTTTTTGATACAAAAAAGTTAAACCAGAGCGTTAAGCTTTTATTAAGCCTTCGTTAAGTTTTTATTATATATAATTTTTTTCTATGGTATCGATTCGCTATCCATAATATTTCATTATCGAAAAGGTGTTTTTATGAGTAGATCATTTACAAAGAGAATTTCTGCCGTTCTAGGCTTGTCACTGATGTGTGCAACGGCCGCAGAGGCTACTCCCGCGTTTGCTAGACAA
>JAUPLR010000162.1 GCA_030836825.1 Campylobacterota bacterium | reverse complement strand
GACTTCATACGGCAACTGCTTTTGCAATGGTTAACGGTATCGGCGAGGGTTGGAGTGAATTTTTGGACGATACCACGTTCTTCATGAGCGGTGCGATGTCAAAAACAGACCCTTATGCTAACAAATCCATGCTTGGTTCAGCCGATAGTGAAACGGGCTACAGCTACTGGCTTGGAACGCAGTTTCCATCGCTTATCAGTGACGATGGACGATGGGGTGCTGAGTTTAATCACGGTTCCAACTACTGGCGTCCGATCACTTACGGTGAAGATACTATGATCGGTTCAAAAATCGCCGCTCGCGGAGATGCCTATGAAGTGTACTTTACTGAACCTCTCGTAGACGATATTCTCACTTTCCAACTTCGTTATACCTATATTGATTATGATTATGCGGGTAGCAATGGATTCTTTGGAAGTCAAACGGGTACACCAATGAGCATGGATCAAGCTATAGCTGCCGGTGCAGGCTCAATGATTGTCGACAAAGCACAAGATATCCGTGCGTATATCCGCTATAGATTTTAATCCTCTCCGTCATCCCGTATCTAGTACGGGACGACGAGCTTAATGCCGCGATGATGAAATACTATTCTTGTAACTTCGCCAATGCTTCTTTTACTTTTGCTACATGGTCTTTTACTTTCACATTCGTCCATACCGCCCTCACTATCCCCTTTGGGTCAATGATGTAGGTTGAGCGAATGATTCCCATGTACTCTTTGCCGTAGTTCTTTTTCATTGCCCATACGCCGTACTCTTGCATCATCACAGTCGCAGGATCGCTCAAAAGCGTAATGCCTAAATTTTGCTTCTCTATAAAATTACGATGCGCTTTCGTACTGTCCGCACTCACACCCAAAATAATCGCACCCATATCATCGTACGCGTCTTGCGCTTGCGTAAACTCGCATGCTTCGGTCGTACATCCCGGGGTCGAGTCTTTGGGATAAAAATACAAGACAATCCATTTCCCGCGTAAATCGCGCAGACAAATTTCTACATCGTCTTGATTACTCAAACAAAAATCGGGAGCAGTGCTTTCTAGTTCTAACATTATAAATACCTTTTTATAAAATTACGATTGATTTAATTTCGGTCATTTCCTCAATGGCAAAACGAGGACCTTCACGCCCTACACCACTGAGTTTTACTCCGCCATAAGGCTGTATATCAAAACGAAGGGTTGGCATATCGTTCACAACAACCCCTCCTGCATCCAACTCTTCGATGGCTTTGTTGGCATGGGCTAAATTATTGGTAAAAATCGAAAACTGTAATCCATACGGTGAATTATTCATTTTTTCAATTGCTTCATCTAAGGTATCCACTTTGACCAAACTGACGATCGGAGCAAATACCTCTTCGCATACGATTTTCATCGACTCAGCTACATCCGCCATGACACAGGGATAAAACAATCGCCCATCACTGCGCGGTAGGGTTAAGGCACGCGCCCCCTCCTCGATGGCACTCTCAACCCAGCTCATCGCTCTGTTAACTGCATCATCATCGATCAACGGTCCCAAAAAAGTAGCTTCATCGTACGGAGAACCGACAACCAGTTTTGCCGTAGCCTCTGCCATTTTTCGTGCAAACTCATCATAAATACGGCTATTCACATAGATGCGCTGCAGCGAGATACACACCTGCCCTGAGTTCGCAAAAGCACCTATGGCACAACGTGATGCTGCATACTCTAAATCAGCACTCTCATCGATGTAGGTTGCCGCATTTCCCCCAAGCTCTAAGCTGACTTTTTTAATACCGGCATTTTTGGTAATAATAGCGCCTACGGGGACGGAACCGGTAAAACTAATCACTCTGGGAATATCACTGCCCACTAATGCACTGCCCACTTGGGCATCTCCGTATACAACGCTCAACGCATCTTTAATGGCATACGGACTTTCGATGAACAGTTTCGCAAGCATATAGGCACAAAGCGGTGCTTCGGGTGTTGGCTTGAGAACCACCGCATTACCAGCCACCAAAGCGGGAGCCAATTTATGGGCAACCAAGTTGAGCGGAAAATTAAAAGGAGTAATCGCAACAACAACCCCACAAGGCTCACGACGCCAAAAAGAAAGTGCCGCTCTACCGCTTGGCATCGCGTCGGTATTGATTGTCTCTCCGTGCAGGGTACGCATCGTTTCTGCCGTGAGGGTAATCGTTTCTATACAGCGATCCACTTCGATGCGCGCATAAGTAAGCGGTTTACCCACCTCATCGCACAACGCTTTTGCGAACGCTTCGCGCTGAATTTTTAACTTGGAAGCAACGTCCAATAACCATGAACATCGTTGATGCAAAGGGATTTTTCTAGCAACTTTTGCCGCATTTTTCGCAATCTCAAGCGCTTTTAGTGCGTCCGAGGCGTCGCAAATAGCCGCTTTCGAAGCAATTCTACCATCATAAGGACTTAAGCGCTGTGAATATTTTTTTGTCTTAACTTCAAGCGATCCCATCCATACATGCGCATCCATAGCCAACCCCTAGAGTAAATTAGGTTTCAATTATACAAATCATCGCCTAAAAGGGAGATAGAATACCCCAGACCAACCAAGGATCTTTAACATGAATTTCCTTGTGGATGGTCAATACGCCCACTGCGCAAATAGGGTTCCTTAATCAATGTTAAATCACATCTTCGCTAGAATCACCCACTTTATTATATTTTTCACTGGAGAAGCCCCTCATGAATGAAGCCAAGTTTATTTGGATGAACGGAAAATTAGTTCCTTGGAATGACGCGAAAATTCACGTCCTCTCTCATACCCTTCACTATGGAAATGGTGCAATTGAGGGAACCAAAGCGTATAAAACCTCAAAAGGGTATGCTATTTTTCGTCTTAACGATCACACAAAACGTCTCATCGAATCGGCGAAAATGACTCTAATTACGGTTCCCTACACCGTTGAGGAACTCAACAAAGCACAAATAGAACTTCTGCGTGCCAACGACTTTACGGCTGAAAACGTTTATCTTCGTCCTATCGTCTATCTGGGCTATGGTGTCATGGGTGTTTATCACAAAGAAGCCCCTGTTGAAGTTTCCGTTGCCGCATGGGAATGGGGTGCCTATTTGGGTGAAGAGGGGATGAAACGCGGAATTCGTCTCAAAATCTCTTCGTTTAGTCGTCCAAACAACAAATCAAACATGGGTAAAGCAAAAGCAGTCGGCAATTATCTCAACTCCCAAATGGCGAAATTTGAGGCGGTTGAAGCAGGATACGACGAAGCATTGCTGCTTGATGATGAAGGATACGTAGCAGAAGCCAGCGGAGCGGCCTTTTTCATGATAAAAGGAGATGAACTCATTACGCCTCCAAACGATAACTCTCTTGCGTCTATCACCCAAAAAACCGTTATTGAAATGGCAACCAATATGGGAATCAAAGTGGTGCGTCGCCGTATCAGCCGTGAAGAAATTTACACTGCCGATGAAGCATTTCTAACAGGAACTGCCGCTGAAATCACACCGGTACGTGAGGTTGATGCCCGTATCTTGGGTGCCGGCGGACGTGGACCGGTAACCGAAAAACTGCAAACTGCCTATTTTGATATCGTTCACGGACGCAATCCTGACTACGACCACTATTTAACTTACATCAACTAAAGGCATTTCATGGCAAGCGATATGAACGACTATTTTCAAAAGAAAAAAAATGAGAATCAAAAAAAAGGCGATTCCCAAGGGCCAAAAATGCCAAAATTTGACTTCAATATGAGCGGTCAAAAAGCCGGAACCTTTTGGGTTATCGGCGGGATCGCATTGTTACTCCTTTTGGCAAAGCCGTTTGTCATCATTACCGAGGGAGAACGCGGTATCCTTGCCACCAATGGAAAATATGAAGATCGTGCCCTTATGCCGGGCTTACATTTTCTGGTTCCCGGATTTCAAAAAATCTATTTGGTAGATACCAAAGTACGTATCATCAACTATGCCGATAAAATGGATCGTGCTTCTACTGCCGGCGATGGCATCTTGCTCAAGCCTGCGATTACCGTACTTGATAAGCGTGGACTGCCGGTATCTATCGACATAACGGTTCAATACCGTCTAAATGCCGACCTCGCAGCCAAAACAATT
>JAUPLR010000161.1 GCA_030836825.1 Campylobacterota bacterium | reverse complement strand
TTTTTTTGAAGTTTTTCAAGATTTTTCAATGCGGATACAAGTAGCTGATTGTTCATAAATCCCCCATTTGCCAATTCAATAACATTTCAAATATTATAACGTATATTACTATGTTTTAGATATTTTAAATATTTTTATTTACTATGCTTTATGTCTATTAATTACTATGTTTTAAGCAGTAAACGGCACTTTGAACTAAAAAAAAAGAAGAAAGATGGAGTTTTTGAATGGTGGTCCCAACTGGACTCGAACCAGTGACCCCTACCTTGTCGAAGCAAAAAAACACCCCTCTTTTCAGCTCTAAAAAAATCTCTCCACTACCCTTCTAAAAAGAACACAGTAGCAGTAAAATATCTTATAATTATTTTTATTTTAGAATATGACTTCATTAAACAGAATCCGGATCTGCTCCATCTCCACAGATGAAAGTTCTCCTAATTTTTGAAGTAATCGTTCCTTATCCACTGCTCTCGCATGAGCCACCAAAATATCGGAATCCACCTCAAGGCTGGCTCTTTTTTTCACCCGAAATCGTAACGGTTCTGCATCATCAATCAAAACCGTTGTCATCGGCAAAACAATCACGGTTGCATAGTCACTTTGATTAAGCAAATCATTTTGTATGACAACAGCGGGGCGGGTTTTACCTATTTCATTTGATTTCTTTTGTGGATTGAGATTTACGAGCCAAATTTCCCCTTTACATACCATCATAGAGGGTTCCTTCAAATTGATCATTTTCAGCTTTATCAGCCTCTTTGGTTTTGGCTACCGCTTTTAAGATACGGCTTTTTTGAGAGTTTTGGATACTGTCTGCATAAAATGAAATTGCATCGCGAATGATATCGCTCTTTTTTTTATGGAGTGATTGAGAAATAAAATCGAGTTTTTCTTCTAATGTTTTATCGAGTCGTACTGTTGCCGTCATTATAATTCTCCTAATATGAATTTTGTAATACAGTATTATACACTACATTGTATTCATACCATCTTGATAAAAAGTAGCGTAAAATATTTTCTGTAAATTCCAATATAGCTCTGTGGGTCTCATTTCAGCGGCTGAACTTTGCAGTAATGATAAACATTTTAACATCGAACACTTATACAAAATCAGTAAAGTGTTAGATGTTCCTATCACTAAGTTTTTTGAACCTACACCTGTTGTGGATGACTTATAATCGTTAAGTTATAAAATGGTTGGATCGTTAGGGAGTAGATTAAAAACCATATAATCCTCAAAATCATTTTTACCCGAATCAGGGATGTTTTCAAATCCATACTCTTCGTAAAGACTGATCGTTTCTATGTCCTAATAAGTGTAGCCAGATCAACCATTTATCGAAGCTCAACTTAGAGAGTCAAAATCACTCTATTTATTTGAGCATGATGGTAGGCCGATTCAAGACGTTTCTATTATACGAAAAAGAAGATGGGAAAAACTGCTAAAAGATTGTGAGATAAGTTATCGAAAGATTTACTGCACTCGTCACACATTCATTACAGCAATGTTAAACAGTGAAAAGTATAAGTTGCTTACGATTGCAAAGATTGTAGGTCACAGTTCCATTAAAACTTTAGTTGAAAACTATGCCGGGTTTATCCGAGACGAACACTTGATGATTGATTGTGAAGTTGATATTTTTGGAGAGAAAAGACATAGTTTGGACATAGCGGATGAAAAACGCAAATTCTAAACACCGCTAGAAGTACCTATTTTAGGTGGTGGTCCCAACTGGACTCGAACCAGTGACCCCTACCTTGTCGAGGTAGTGCTCTACCAACTGAGCTATGAGACCATTAAACAATCGAAGAGCAGGATTATACGGGTTGTGAGGTTAAAAACCTCTTAAGCCTTTTTTACTGTGTAATTTAAAATCAAAAGCCACACAACGGCAATGTCAATCATAACGTCGGCAAAATTAAATACGGCAAAATCAAATCCGTAGTGCCAATAAACATAGTCAACAACTCCGCCATGGACAAAGCGATCAACGACATTGGATAACCCTGCTCCTACCATAATTCCTACTGGGAGGAGATAGCGATTTTCTTTTAGCCATAGGGTATAACCTACTACGCCCGCCAGCAGTGCCAACTGCAACCATTTAAGCGATTCTGCCAGAAAGGCGAACATTGAAAATGCGACCCCTTTGTTAAAAACCAAAATCAAATCAATATAATTGGTGTAATAACGAAAACCTTCTACGAAGATGTTCTTGAGGGCTTGGTCGACTACAAAAACCGTTGACATGACTGCCAATAATATGGCTAGAGATTTAAGCATTCAGTGCCTTTTCAAAAAATGACACCAAATGATCCATTTGTTTTTCCAACACTTTGGCGTCTTTGCCTTCTAATAAAATACGCAATTTATTCTCAGTTCCCGAGTAGCGGATCAGCTGACGCATGTGGAATTTTTCTGTCTGCGCCAGCTGGGCATCAAGTCCCTCGATCTCACTGAGCGGTTTTTTGACTTTTACCTTAATATTAACCAATTTTTGAGGATAAAGCTCAAATGGACGAAGCGCTTTACTTGCCTTTTCCCCTGATGTAAGAAGGAGTGCCAAGATTTGCAATGCACTGACCAACCCATCCCCTGTTTTGGCATAATCGTGCAGAATGATATGACCGCTTTGCTCTCCACCGAAATTGATGCCCTGTTCACGCATCATCTCTAGCACGTACTTATCGCCTACATTTGCCCGATACAGCTTCAATTTATGCGCGATCATACTGTCCTCGAGCGCCTGATTGCTCATGACGGTTGATACAATTCCCTGCCCTTTTAGCTGGCCGCTTCGGTGTAAAAACAGGGCAAGTGCGCCCAAGATTTGATCACCGTCTATTTCCTCGCCGTTTTCATCGACGACAATCAGTCTGTCAGCATCGCCATCCAAAGCCAATCCGATATCGGCGCGGTATTGCTTGACCGCTTCACGCAAATCCTTGGTGTGCAGGGCGCCGCATCCTTCATTGATATTGAATCCGTTTGGCTTATCATGAAGAACGATGACCTCCGCCCCCAATTCTTCGAGTACGGTAGGACCCACTTTGTACCCTGCTCCGTTGGCAGTATCCAAAACAATTCGGACGCCTTGCAGGGTCAATTCGCTTCCAAAAGAATTTTTGAGCTGAACGATGTAGCGTCCAATCACGTCATCAATTCTTTTTGCAGCCCCTATGTTTTTACCTATTACATACCCGTGGTCCAGTTTTTCTTTATCATTAACGATCGCTTCTATCTGGGCTTCTACCTCTTCGGAGAGCTTATTTCCGTACGAATCAAAAAACTTAATCCCATTGTCTTCATAGGAGTTATGACTGGCTGAAATCATAATACCGGCATCACATCGCATATTTGCCGTCAAAAATGCAATCGCAGGGGTAGGCATAGGACCGATTTGGATTACATCGTATCCAACCGCCGTTAATCCACTTACGATGGCATTTTCGATCATATAGCCGCTTTTACGTGTATCTTTACCGACCAGTATTTTTTTCGTACGGGCATGCTCTCTAAAATAGATTCCGGCAGCCATAGCCACCTTCATCGCCAACTCTGCCGTTAAAAAAGTTCCCGCTTCGCCACGGACACCATCGGTTCCAAAAAGTTTCATCATTAACCCCTAATGTCTATCATTAATACCGCTTAACTTAATTTTAATTATCTTTAAGGTAACATTCTACCCTAAAAAAAATTCGACAAGGATAAATGCCATGGCAAACCATAAGTCAGCATTGAAACGTATCCGTCAAACTGAAAAACGCACAGAGCGCAACCGGTTTTATCGTACACGTATTAAAAATATCGTAAAAGCAGTCCGTGCCGCAGTTGATGCAGGTAACAAAGAAGAAGCACAAGCAGCACTCGTTATTGCAAACGCGAACCTTCACAAGTATGTTAGCAAAGGTGTCTTGAAAAAAGAGTCTGCCGGACGTAAAGTTAGCCGTCTGCACCTTGCTGTAAACGCACTACAAGCTTAAATAAAAAATTCACATTAAAGGGAATTCGTTCCTTTTGAGTGACCCCTTTTCTCCCAACGCCTTTCTTTAGGAATTACCACAATGTTATCTGATAAACTCACCCCTTTTATTAATCGCTACAATGAACTCACAGAGCTGTTAAGTTCTCCAGACATTGGTAACGATATCAAGCGCATGACGGATCTTTCCAAAGAGCAATCTTCGCTTCAGCCAATTTTTGCAAAAGCAACTGAGTACAAGAAGCTTTTAGACGACATCGAAGAAAATAAATCGCTTGCTTTTGATGCCGAGCTTGGTGAGCTTGCCAAAGAAGAACTCAAATTTTTGGAACCTCAAGTAGGGGAACTCGAAGAAGAGATTAAAAAACTCCTCATTCCAACAGACCCTAACGATAAGCGCAATATCTTCATTGAATTGCGCGCAGGAACAGGCGGAGACGAAGCGGCTATCTTTGTCGGCGATTTGTTCAATGCCTATGTCCGTTATGCGGACGTACGCGGATGGAAGATTGAGCTTATGAGCACAAGCCCCTCGGATGCAGGCGGATTTAAAGAAGTTATTGCCCTGATCAAAGGGGATCAAGTCTATTCAAGACTCAAACACGAAGCGGGCGTTCACCGTGTTCAGCGCGTCCCTGCAACCGAATCGCAGGGACGCGTTCACACATCTGCTATCACGGTTGCGGTTATGCCTGAAGTCGATGATGTCGAAGTCGTCATCAATGAAAATGACCTTAAAATCGACGTTATGCGTTCAAGCGGATGCGGTGGGCAAAGCGTCAATACCACCGATTCTGCTGTTCGCATTACCCACATCCCTACGGGTATCGTCGTTAACAACCAAGATCAAAAATCACAGCACAAAAATAAAGAAAAAGCGATGCAAATTCTCAAGGCCCGTATTTATGACATGCAAATGCATGAGGCAAAAGAAAAAGAGATGAATGAGCGCAAAGATCAAGTGGGATCAGGTGATCGTTCTGGACGTATTCGTACCTACAACTACCCTCAAAACCGCATCTCGGATCACCGCATTACGCTGACCCTTTATCGACTCGAAGAGATTATGCAGGGGGGGCTGATGGACGATATTATCGATCCATTGATTGCGGATATGCAGTCAAAACTCATGGAGCAAAACGGGTTGTAATCTATCCGTCCGCTCTACTCTCTCCAAATGGTTTCAAAAACCCCTTTAACTTTCCCTTTAAACGTAATCGTACCCTCATCCAGTCCTAAATAGAGCGTTTCGCCACTTTTTGGATAGACGCGGGCATTGTCAGCTACTAAATTTTCTATCGACGCACGGTAAAAACAAGCTGCCATTCCCGTACCGCAAGCCAGTGTTTCGTTTTCAACACCACGCTCATACGTCCGAACATTAATCGCACCATTGCTTTGGACGTGGGCGATATTAACGTTTGCGTTATATTTACGCCGAAGGGTGCGCGCCATTTCGATGTCAAAATTTTCCATATCGGCATCAAACGTCACCAGATGCGGAACCCCTGTATCGATGAGCCACCATCGCATTTCATGTTCAACAATCTCATCATTGATAACATACGGAGGCGTTAAATCGCTTTGGACCATGTCCCCCTCAACGCTTGCTTTTATCACACCCGCACCGGTTAAAAATTCCATGTGTGCCCCAGCCAAACCAAAACGGTACGCATAGTGGGCGCACGCACGGCTACCATTCCCGCACATGGATGCCGTAGAACCGTCGGCATTGTAAAACTCCCATTCAAAATCATGTTCTTCATGGGGCAGCAATACGATCAATCCATCTGCGCCAATACCGTTTTGACGATCGCAAAGAGCTCTTGCTAGTCCCGAACGATCTGCGCCATTGAGGGTGTGAAAAAGTACGAAATCATTACCGCTTGCGCAGTATTTGGCGATTTGGAGCATGCCAAAATCCTTATAGGGAAAGTTAATAATGGTATTATAGCTTAGGGGTGGGATAGAGTGCTTTAATTGTTTCTACGAAATTTTCACACTCTTTTTGCAGATGCTTGAGGTTTAGGGAGTTATCAATTACCCAGGTTGCACGGGAGCGTTTTTCATCGATGTCCATCTGACTTTGGATGCGACGCAGTGATTCTTCCCTCGTAAAACCGTTTCGCTTCATAAAGCGCTCCAGCTGAACCTCTTTTGGGGTATACACTACGACCGAATTTTCAATCGGATACGAACCTGTTTCAAAAAAGAGAGGAATATCAATGAGATACGGATATTCAAAGCGGTCTTGCTTTTCGCTCTCCTCTTCGATTGCGGCGCGAATCTTTGGGTGCAAAAAAGTTTCCAATTCTTTTTTCGCTTCGGGATTGGCAAAAATCATTTTTCCCAGTTCAGTACGGGCAACTTTCCCGCCGCTTACATACCCCGTGCCAAAATGCTCCGCTACCCAAGCGCTATTTTCATCCAAAATACGGTGAGAAATCGCATCGGCATCAATAATACGTAAACCATTAAGCCCCATTAGGGAGGCAACGGTACTTTTACCCGTGGCAATCCCGCCCGTTAGTGCGATAGCATACCGATACGCCATTAGTTACGAGCAAGTCCACGGTAATTTTCTCGGATGTATTGCGGCATAGCAAAGGCGGAGGGATGAATATCGCAGTTGTAATACTGATGACCCTCGAGCAAATCCGTACGCTGTAAAATAACATCTGCGGTAGGATGATACTCTTTTGAACTTAGCAACAATGTTGAACCGTCTTCAAGGCGATACGGCATGACAATTTTGAAATAATTGCCCAGCGCTTCCATCAGTGGCGTATTTGCGACTATATCATCCAACGACGGATGCTTCATAACCAGTAAACCGTCATCTTTTAGGATGCGGCTAATATGTGCGATAACCGCGCCGTCTGAAGTGAGCGCATCAACCATCACAACGTCTGCACTGTTCTCTTCAACGTTACGAAACGACTCAAGGAGGTCACTGCCGGCGACAGTGGCTACTCTTGACTCTTTGTAGCGGGCAAGCTCCTTCATCAAAAGATCACGGTTATCACTGGCAAGCAAAACCGATGTCGGCAATTTATGCGTACACATGGACACATGGACCATCATTTCAGGGTAAACAAACGTTTTCATGGGCAAAAATCTCTTCTACGTGTAATTTATTAGCGATTGTATCACGCACAGATTAAACCGCATTGAAACATGCCAAGAAGGATGTCTGGCTTAAGACTGCACTCAATTAGTATTACTATAATTTCGTAGGATAACTATTCTAGGAAAAAGGAGGTAGATAATGTGTGCTGAAAAACTTCAACGTCTGCTTATGGCAATCGTCTTAACGCTCTCTATGGCGCTTACCGCCTATGGATATGCGCCATACGGAATGATCCTTCAAGGCTTTGTCATTCTTATGATTGTTGTTTGGGCGATCAAAGATTTTTGCCCATCACTGTGGGTATTTAAAAAACTCTTCGGAACTTGTCCGCAGAAATAAACTTCACCTAACACACTCTTCGTTATACTTGCACCACTAAAACGGACGAGGAACTCCATGAGCCAAATCAGCTACAAAGATGCCGGTGTCGATATCGACGCAGGCAACAGTTTTGTCGAAAATATCAAACCGCTTGTCAAATCGACCACTATCCCCGGTGTTCTGGGCGGCATTGGCTCGTTTGCCGGAGCATTTGAACTGCCTACTGGGTACAAAGAACCCGTTATGCTCGCCGCAACCGATGGCGTAGGCACCAAGCTCAAACTTGCTATTGATTCGGGTATTCACAACACCGTAGGCATCGACTTGGTTGCGATGTGCGTGAATGACCTCATCTGTAATTTTGGAACCCCCTCTTTTTTCCTCGACTATTACGCAACCGGAAAACTCGACGTTAACGCGGCGACGGCGGTTGTCAGCGGCATCGCGGAAGGGTGCCGTCAAGCCCAGTGTGCCCTCATCGGCGGCGAAACGGCTGAAATGCCAGGAATGTATCACAGTGATGATTATGATCTCGCCGGTTTTGCGGTAGGTGTGGCAGAAAAAAGCGAACTGGATCGTACCCATCACGTCCATGCAGGAGATATTCTCATCGCGCTTCCCAGTTCAGGATTGCACTCCAATGGTTTTTCCCTCGCACGTAAAGTATTGCTCGAAAAAATGGGGATGAAATTTGAAGACGATTTTAACGGTAAACCGTTAATTGAAACCCTTTTAACCCCAACCCGCATCTACGTCAAAACATTCAAAGCGCTCAAAGAGAAGATCCAAGCATTGGGTCACATCACAGGCGGCGGGATTGTTGAAAACCTTCCCCGTGTTTTGCCAGAGGATCTTCGTGCCGTTATCACCGAGTCTTCGATTCGTGTATTGCCAATTTTTGAACTAATCGGTCAGCATGTTGAACGCAGTGAAATGTATCGCGCCTTCAACATGGGCGTGGGGATGATCCTCGTTGTCCG
>JAUPLR010000160.1 GCA_030836825.1 Campylobacterota bacterium | reverse complement strand
GACTGGTTGCCACTTACCTGCGCCTACCGTCTGCGCCATCACAACCTCCCCCTGCCCTCTTGGCATCCATTGATCAGCGGATCAAAAGAGAGCGTTAGACCGTACGGTCTTCATTCCCTGAACCCTGTCATGGAAACCGAAGATATCGATTTAGAAGATTATTTAATTGAAGTGCGCTCCTAAATGAAGCAGGAAGTATCCTATTACGATCAATGTTTTTTAGAGATGCAAGAGATGTTTAGTCTTCCTGATGAGCTGTTTTTTGAGCTTAATGACGCATTTTTTGAAATTGCTTCCCAACAAATAAATCTGATTAGAGCTGCTTTCTTGCAAAAAGATTTTGAACAGCTTATTTTACATGCCCATACACTCAAAGGAAGTTCCGCGTCTCTACGTCATTTGTCCATTAGTCGTACATCCGCTGAGATTGAGCACCATGCAAAAGCCAAAGGCACTTTTGATTATGCGACATCCATTTATACTCTTGCGGAAGAGATCACCAAACTTCGCAGCCTCTATCTGAATTGGAAGCCTGCCAAACTAAAATCTCTCACTTGAGCGCTCCCTATATCCTTTATATTCTCAGGTGCAGTGACACCACTCTCTATACCGGAATCACCGTTGATCTCGAGCGCAGAATCGCTGAGCACAACGCTTCTGATAAAGGGGCAAAATACACGCGCAGCAGACGCCCATGCGCAGTGGTCTATTCTGAAATTTTGGCGTCAAAAAGTGCCGCGTTGAAACGCGAGCTGGAAATCAAAAAAATGAAAAGAAGCCAAAAAGAAGCGTTATTGCTATTTTCTACGTGCAATATGCTATGATTACGACCATATACGCGCAGGGGGCTTTGAATGAACACTTCGTCGAGTGATAGGATTGGTGAGATTGAGAACAATGAGTGGAAGCTTCTCTTCACTTCTGCCATCGATACGCAAAAAGATCTCGTTGTTTTGATGCATAAAAACACCCCCATCCTCTTCAACAAAGCCTTTCAAAAATTTGCAGGTGTCTCTTCGGTCAAAGAATTTCTACGAGAATTCGGCTCCTTGCATGACCGTTTTGTTCCTCATAACTCTTATTTTCACAGCGGAAAAACAGACAATCCTGATAAGTGGACGACGGCATTGATGGAACTTCCAGAGAATGATCGCATCGTCAGCATGTTTAGCGCACTCACGGAACCTTATGCCTTTTCCGTAGCTGTTGATGCGTGTGTGCCTGACTACGAAATCATCACTTTTACCGATATTTCTCAAGACTTTATCAAGAGAATCATGATTGAGAACGATGCCAGCATTGATCAAGAAAGCGGCGCGTATGACAGCGAATACTTTATCCATACCTCCAAAAGCTTTCAAAACGCCGCAGATTTTAACAAAAAATCCATCGGAATCACCATGATTGAGCTCATATCAACCGACCAGGAAGCCGAACAGTATTTACGTGATTTTACCGCCAGCATCAAATGCAGCATCCGCCAAAGCGACATGCTTGTCCGCTGGGAAAAGAAGATATTTTTACTGGCATACCTTGCAAACAGCGCCGAGGATGTTATGGCATTTAGCCAAAAGTTGCTCATGGTAATGCGAAAAGAGCCTTTTGAACAACTCAATTTGATTAGTATGCGCATTGGGGCTACTATTCAAACTCCAAAAGAAGAGATGACCGGCATCATCAAACGAGCGCAAGAAGCGCTAAAGCAATCGAGTAATTTACAAGTGACCCTGCTTTAAAAATCAGATTTGATGGCAGTCCTATAACTGTCTCGGTATTTCCAGTTTATTAAATTAGAAAACGCGAAACATATTTTCTTTTTCAAGCTCGATTAACTCCGCTGAATGACAAACTTAAGGTGTAAGCTATAGCCCAATTTAGCTATAATCACAAAAACCAAACACTTAGCGATACATGCAATAAAGGGCATTTTTGTTTAATCTCCCCAATCTCCTAGCACTCTCGCGCCTTCTCATCGCTCCGGTGATGTTTTGGGTGATTCTCAATCCACAAGTTTTTACCAATAATGGCTGGCACATCAGCTGGAGTTACTATACGGCGTCTTTACTTTTTGTACTTGCCAGTGTTACCGATTTTTTTGACGGCTATATCGCTCGTGAACTGGATCAGATCACCATCGTCGGGCAGATACTTGACCCCTTAGCAGACAAAATGCTCACTCTGGCCGCTTTTTTGGGTCTGATGATGAGCGGGGAAGCTTCCGCATGGGCTATCTATATCATTATCGGGCGGGAACTGTTTATTACAAGCCTGCGAACCCTCTCTATCTCCATTGGCATTGACGTCAGCGCCTCCCTTATGGGCAAGATCAAAACGGTTATTCAAATGATCGCCATCGGTTTTTTACTCATGCATTGGGCGGGGGGCGACCTCTTGCTATGGATGGCCGTCGCTGTTACGATCTATTCCGGTGGTGAATATCTCATGGCCTTTGCAAATGCTTATCAAAAGAAGGGGAACCAATGAGTTGGATGATTGCTCTTCTTATTTTATCCGCCCTCATTTTTTTCCATGAATTGGGTCATTACAGTGCCGCTAAATTTTTCGGTGTTTTTGTCGAAGTTTTTAGTATTGGCTTTGGTAAAAAACTCGCTTCATTTAAAGCATTTGGGACCCAGTGGCAACTGTCTGCTATTCCTCTGGGCGGTTATGTCAAAATGAAAGGGCAAGACGATCTTGACCCAACGGCAATAAGCCGCGACACCGACAGCTACAATAGCAAAAAGCCATGGCAGCGTATTATCATCCTCCTTGCAGGTCCTTTTGCCAACTTTCTCCTCGCTTGGTTTTTATTGTATGCCATTGCGCTTGGCGGTCCAAAAGCACTCTCTCCGATTATCGGAATGGTCACCAAAGACTCGCCGGCACACATCGCGGGTCTTCTTAAAAATGATCGTATTCTTGCTATCAATGGAGAAACCATAACCCAATGGGATGAACTCTCGGATGCCATTGTTGCTTCCACGACTACACTTACATTGCAAGTACAACGGGGCAATACCCTGCAGTTCATTACCCTGACTCCTCGTATTAGTGAATCTACTAATATGTTCAAAGAAAAAATCTACAAACGAATGGTAGGAATTGCCCCCTCAGGCGCTACCCATACGCTACACTTGGGTCCAATCCAAGCCATAGAGTACGCGTCCAAAGAGACCATGGATGCTTCCATGATGATTTTTCAAAGCGTTCAGAAGCTTATCACCGGTGTCGTTCCTGCCAAAGAACTTGGCGGAGTGGTCAGTATCGTACAAATCACCGCAGATGCCACCCAATACGGATGGATGAGCCTCTTTTTCTTTGCGGCACTCATATCCGTTAACCTTGGTGTTTTAAACCTTCTCCCTATCCCTGCGCTGGATGGAGGACATGTTGTCTTCAATCTTTATGAAATGATCCGCAAAAAAGCCCCAAGCGAAGCGGTTATTACCCAACTCACCATCGGGGGATGGGTCCTATTGCTAGGGCTTATGACGCTGGGCCTATACAATGATATAACAAGGCTGATACAATGAATACATTAGAACAAAAACGTCATTTTGATACCATTATAGAGAGAATCGAGCAAGCTCGTATCCGTGTGAGTGAACACCATATTGTTAAAATCGTTGCGGCGAGTAAATACGTCGATGCTCAGGCTGTTCGAGATTTATACGCTATCGGGCAGCGTGCTTTTGGTGAAAACAAAGTCCAAGATTTGAAAATAAAAGCCGATTTGCTAGACGAACTTCCACTGGAGTGGCATTTCATCGGAACCTTGCAAAAAAACAAGATCAATCAGCTTTTAAGCATTCGTCCCCACATGATCCACTCCATTGATACTCTGGATCTTGCACACTCACTTCAAGAACGCTTGTCCAGAGAAAACCAAACCCTGCGTGCGCTCGTGCAAGTCAATTCTGCCTATGAAGAAAGCAAATCAGGCTTCACCCCCGAAGAGTTTTTGGAGCGCTACGCACAAATCGCAGTTGAGTGCCCCAATCTTCATCTTCAGGGGATTATGAGCATCGGTGCCCATACCGATGATCGTAACGTCGTCAAAAAAAGTTTTGAGACAACCCGTGCGTTGTTTGAAAAACTCCCCAATGCTACCACATGTTCCATGGGAATGAGCAATGATTTCGAACTCGCTATAGAATGCGGGTCTAACTTGGTACGCTTAGGATCAATCCTTTTTAAACACTAACTGTTATTTAAGGTTTAACTAAGAAGTCGACCATATTATGGTATCATTATTGTAACAAATTAGTAGGGTTGTGCGTGGACAAGATACGGATCAGGGCGACGTTGTTGGCGATGGGAACTGTTCTCATCCTTGTTGCCTACTTCGTTTTTTCTATTATTCAAGATAAAAAGCGGGTGTTGGATGAGAAAACCCATTCCCACCGTATTCTTCTCAAAGAAGCTTATACCCTCTCTATCTTGGATACTGAAAAGGGGCTCAATCGGTTTGCGTGTGAAATGATGTCCGATCGTCGTATCGTGGATGCTTTTGAGGCACGTGACCGCGATGCCCTCTATGCCCTCGCGCTTCCGTATTTTAACAAGGCACGGATCAATGGCGATGCCGATTTGGCGGGCTTTATCCAAAAGGATGGTTTTCATTTCCTGCGCATGCAAGAGCCTAAAAAGTTTGGCGACAATATTACTGAAAAACGCCCTATGCTTGCCAAAGCCATTCGTAACCAAGAACCTCTAACCTCTCTGGACGCCACCAACTACAACATCTCTCTGGTTAGCATTATCCCCATTTTCAAAGAACATAAATTTTTAGGCGTCGTACAGGTATCTGCCGATATTAAACGAATACAGGCGCGGCTCAATGCGCATTCTGCGATTAAAAGCGCTCTTGCTTTTGACACAGCCGCTTTGCGTAAAATGTTGCCAAACAATCATTCAAAAGAATACGCTTCCTACTCTCTCCTCTCTTCAAATGATCCATTATTTGAGCAATTGCCCAAAAATTACACGTTTATGGATTCCCTACGTCATACGCACTTGGGCGCTACTTACATTGTCGCCTCTCGTGAACTGACAACCTATGCCAACAAACCGCTGGCACGCATGATATGTGCACTGGACATCACGGAAGACGAACGCGCTTACGAAAAAGAGATTACCACTATTTTATTCATAAGTGCGCTGCTGCTCTCTCTGCTGGGCGTCATATTGCACATCGGTTTTAAGGCACCCATAAACAAAATACGCTCGTTATCTACGCAATTGACACAACAACTGGATGTTCAGCTCCACCATGATACGCTCACCGGACTGCCGAATCGAAAAACATTACTCGAAAACATTAACCAAAAAAAGTACGTTGCCGTTTTACTCCTCAATATTGACAACTTCCGAGAGACCAATGACTTATATGGCCATGAGATAGGCGATAAAATTTTACAAGAAGTGGCAAAATCCATTGAACCCGTTATAGAAAATTACGCTTTGACTCTTTATAAAATGCATTCGGATGAATATGCGTTAGCCCTCGCACAATACATCAAAGTGGAAGACTTCAACGCGATGTGCCAAACGATACTTGACCGTCTTCATGCCCTCAATTATGAGATTGACGGGATGACGGTTTTTATCACTTTTAGCATGGGCGCTGACATCTGTTTCGATGAGGGATGTGATTTGGTCGGGCGTGCAGACATGGCGCTCAAGACAGCCAAAAAGCGCGGATTTACTTTTGTAAAATACCATGATTCTCTCCATATAAAAGAAGAGTATAGCAACAATATTTATTGGAGCAAAAAGCTCAAAGAAGCGATTAATACCAACCGTTTTGAGCTTTACTACCAAGGCATTCATGAAGCAAAAACGCAAAACATCTATGAATATGAAGCCCTTATACGAATTATCGAGGAAGACGGTACCGTTATCTCTCCGGGTCAATTTCTAGAAATTGCCAAAAAATCGCGCCTCTATGTCCACATTACCGATTTTGTGATTCGTGCTGTTTTTAAACAGTTAGTCTCAACGCAGCAACGATACTCAATTAATCTCTCCATTGATGACATCTTAGATCCAAAAATTCAGAGCAAGATTTATGAACTTCTCGCGGAGTATCCTGTTGGCGATCGACTTATTTTTGAGCTGCTAGAGGGTGAAGGGATTGAAAACTATCAAGAGGTATCCGCATTCATAACGCATGTCAAAGAGTTTGGATGCAAAATCGCAATTGACGATTTTGGTACGGGATATTCTAACTTTGCCCACATCATGAGACTCAATGTTGATTTCATCAAAATTGACGGGTCAATCATCAAACGTCTTGATCTTGATCTTAGCGCACAAGACATCGTCCGAACCATAGTAGAATTTGCACATAGGCTCAACATCAAGACCGTTGCCGAATTCGTTTCTACCAAAGACATCTACGATGAATGCCTAGAGTTGAATATCGACTATATCCAAGGCTATTATCTAAGCGAGCCAAAACCGCTTTAATTTTTCTTCTTCTTTTAGCCTTTTTTCTCTTCCCTTATGCTATTCTATGAGACAAAGGAGACAGCATGCCGTTAATTCAATTTTTTGATGAAATATCCAATAAAGAGGTGAGTATCGTTGGCGGTAAAAATGCCAGTTTGGGTGAGATGTATTGCAATCTTACGGCACAGGGGATACGTGTCCCTTTTGGTTTTGCCACCACAGCCAAAGCCTACCGTATCTTTATCGATGAAACCGGTATAAAACCCAAGATTGTAGAGCTCTTAAAAACGCTTGATCCTGAGGACATGGATTCCCTCTCAAAAATTGCGCTTACTCTACGGACTTTGATACTCGATACTGAATTTCCAAAGCCATTATCCCAAGCCATTACCAGTGCTTACCATCGACTATGTGTTCATTACCACCACAAGAGTATTGATGTTGCTGTTCGCTCTTCTGCTACGGCGGAAGACCTTCCTAATGCGAGTTTCGCAGGGCAACAGGACAGCTTCTTGAATATTGCAGGGGAGGAACGCCTTTTGGAACATGTTCGCAAATGCTATGCCTCTCTTTTCACCGATCGCGCCATAAGCTATCGTCACCATAACGGATTCGATCATATGGGAGTTAGTTTGTGCGTAGGTGTCCAAAAAATGGTCCGTAGCGATCAGGCGTGCAGCGGAATCATGTTTACGATCGATCCTGATTCTGGATCCGACTCGCTTATTATTATCAATGCTGCTTGGGGATTGGGAGAAAATATTGTCGGGGGGAACGTTAATCCCGACGAGTTTTCTGTTTTTAAACCAACGCTCACGCAGCACCGACCTATCCTCAAGAGGACCTTGGGAAGCAAACAACTGCAAATGATTTACGATCCCAATAATCCAACCCATACGCTCAACATAGACACTCCATTATCGCTGCAAAATCAATTCACGTTAAACAATGATGAGATTCTATTCCTCGCACGAAATGCGCTTACTATCGAACAGCACTATTCGGCTCTTTCGGGACATCCAACCCCTATGGACATCGAATGGGCGAAGGATGGACTGGATGGAAAACTGTACATCGTTCAAGCACGTCCCGAAACGGTGCAAAGCCAAAAAGAGAAAAATTTTACCCTATCTTCGTATGTCTTTGACACCGATGCGCCTAAAAAAGAGCTTCTATGCGGTACCGCTGTCGGTGAAAGAATCGGGAACGGCAAGGTCCGTATCATCCATAACAGCAGCGAATTTCATCTGTTTGAGGCGGGTGAAGTCCTCGTAACCGATAATACCGATCCCGATTGGGAACCCGTTATGAAGAAAGCATCTGCTCTCATCACCAACCGAGGAGGAAGAACCTGTCATGCCGCTATTATTGCCCGCGAGATAGGGGTGAGCGCTCTCGTTGGAACGACCGATGCCACAGAAAAATTGGTCAACGGTCAAGAAGTCACCATCAGCTGTGCCCATGGGGAAACAGGTCACGTTTACGAGGGGCTTATCCCCTATCACGTAGATACGCTTGATCTGACTGATTGCGGAGAACCTCGAACACACCTCTATCTCAACATCGGCGATCCCCAAAGTGCTTTTCGCTACGCCCGATTGCCAAATCACGGTGTGGGACTCGCACGTATGGAATTTGTGATTAACAATACCATCAAAGCCCATCCGCTCGCACTGATTGATATAATGGAAGGTAAAACACCCGCACATGCTGATGAAATTAAGCTGTTGATGCGTGGGTATGAAAACCCGAAACACTTTTTTCAAGAAAAGATTATGGAAGGAATCGGAACCATCTGCGCCGCGTTTTATCCCAAACCTGTCATTGTCCGTACCAGTGATTTTAAATCCAACGAATACCGTCACATGATCAGCGGTGAAGCGTATGAGGAAAATGAAGAAAATCCGATGATAGGCTTTCGAGGGGCTTCCCGATACAACTCTGAAGTTTACAAAAAAGCATTTGAATGGGAATGTGAGGCATTGCTAAAGGTGCGTGATGAGATGGGATTAACCAACATGCAGTTGATGCTCCCCTTTGTCCGTACCCCGCAAGAGGGACATAATGCCATTGCTATTATGAATACCCAAGGTCTGGTGCAAGGGGTAAACGGGTTGAAGATCTACGCCATGTGTGAAATTCCAAGCAACGTCATTTTAGCCGATGAGTTTTTGAAAATTTTTGATGGATACAGCATCGGCTCCAATGATTTGACACAGCTCACCTTGGGTGTTGACCGTGACAGTGCTCTGGTTGCCTCCATCTTTGATGAACGAAACGAAGCCGTAAAACGGATGCTGAAAATGGCAATAGACGCCTGTAAAAAAGAGGGGAAATACATCGGTATCTGCGGTCAGGCACCCTCAGATTATCCCGAAATCACCCAATTTTTAGTGGAAGAGGGGATAGAATCTATCTCTTTGAATCCAGATTCGATCGTCAAGACATGGAAACTCGTTTTGGAATTGGAAAACAGTAAAAAGTGACTTCAGAGAAGGGTAATAATAAACCCTTTTCGTCCGCTGCTACAAAGTTCGACATTTCCTCCATGGGCGGCGGCTATGTTTTTGGCCAAAACCAGCCCCAAACCGTTCCCTTTTTCTTTGGTACTTTTAAACGCTTCAAACAGCAGCTTTTCATTAACGATAGAAATACCGCTGTCGTAGATAGTAAAACGGTGCAAGCCGCCTATGTTCGTATGCACGATTTCAACGCTTCCCTCTTCATGCTCATCATCCAGTTCTATCGCATCGATTGCATTAAAAACAAAATTGGAAAAAAGCATTCCCAATAGATCCAAATCCCCGTGCAACTCAAAATCCTCTTCAGGAAAGACAAAGTGAATCTCTTTGGCATAGCTGTAATAACCGATCGCATTTTTTAACTCATTACGAATCACGCTCCATTGCAAAGGTGCTTTTTGGGTGCTAATCCCCTTGGAAAACATCAACGTCGCTTTGATAATCCGTTCGATGCGATAAAGTGATTTTTGTATCTCGCTGACGATGGGTTTGTTCTCTTCTTTGACACGCTTCATGAGTGTCGATGCCAACAGAGCAATAGAACCGATAGGATTTCGGATTTCATGGCTCAAATGCGCCGCCATTTGCCCCATGGTTGCCAGATTTTCTTTACGCTTTTGCTCCGTAATATCGGTTGCACTAAAAAGCTGTTTTTCATTGTGGAGCGCCGATTTGATCAGATACGAGCGCTCCCCAAAAGTCACCTCATAATCCTGTTCATCCCAACGCAATGTTTCAAACAGAGTCCCTAATTCTTTAGCCTGAGAGTTTTGCAAAAATATTTTCCCATCGCTTTCCACAATCCATATCGCATTGGGTAAAAACTCGATCACCTGTTCAATAGTCAATTGCAGATGATCGTATGTCTGACGTAAAGTAAGAAAATCTTCTTCTAATTTATACGTTTGGTCAATAAAGGCTTTGAGCTCTTCTGGGGAGATCGTTTCAGACATTACACTTCCCCGATGTGCAGTAGAATCTGATACAATCCATACGCATCATCTGTCCCTGCTAATTCTCGAATGGAGTGCATTGCCAACGTTGGGACACCCACATCGATCGTCTCAATCCCCAAACGTGCAGAGGTAATAGGGCCAATCGTCGAACCGCATCCCGTATCGCTACGCGTCACAAAGGTTTGCGTTGCAATCCCTGTTTTTTGAGCGCATTGAACAAATCGTCCCATCGTCCGTGCGGATGTCGCATAACGTTGATTGGCATTAATCTTGATCGCAACTCCTTGATTCAACAGCGGCGCATGCTCACTTTCGTGTTTGGTCGGGAAATTGGGATGCTGCGCGTGGGCATTGTCGCACGATACCATCAGCGAACGGCGAATAAGAGCAGAGAAATCGTTACCCGCAACACGACGCAGCACCTCTTCCACGAACGTCCCCCCTGCTCCTACATGCGAATCGCTTCCTACCTCTTCGTGATCCATACACGCGAGCATCATCGGATTTTTGGTATGGATCAGTGCTTGGAGCCCTACGTAACAGCTCAGCAGATTGTCCAAACGCGCAGAGGTGATAAATTCTTCATGAATACCGAGAAATGACCCTTTTTGGACATCGTAAAAGCTCAGTTCATGCGCCAACAGTTTTCCACTGCTCTCATCCGCTTCTTCCAATATCCACGACTCGAAATCAAATTCTTCACCGCATGCCATCATCGGGACAATATCGGTTTGAGCATTGATGGAACGGTTCGAGTTCGCCTCACGATCAGGATGTATCGCCAAAGAGGAGACGATCCCGATAGGGCGCTTGATGTCTATGAGCTTCTCACGGCGCACCCCTGCCTCATCCACATAGACAATACGCCCTGCCAGACTTAAATCACGATCAAACCACACATTGAGCAACACTCCTCCATACGGTTCGACCCCAAACCGTATTGTCCCCGCACTCTTGGTCACGGGATTGGGTTTAAGACGCAAATGAGGAGAATCGGTATGCGCCCCTACGATGGTATACCCTTTATCCGCTGATGGCGGGTAAGTAAAAGCAACAATCGAAGAGTCATTACGCGTCACATAATACCCCATCCCCTCTTGCAAAGTCCATGTTTCGCACTCATCGAGTTTTCGGTATCCTGCACTTTTCAGCACAACCGTCATTTGCTCTACAGCATGAAACGGTGTCGGCGAAGCGTCGATAAATTGGATCAGTTTTTCGTTAAATTTTCGCATGGACACCTTCTTTAATAAACTTCTTTTTTTATTTACCTATATTACGGCAAGATAGGCAATCCGAGTTCTTTTAAAAACTCATTATGCTCTTTGGTATATTTGGTTATATCTTTTTCTATCTCCACAAGATTTGTATGTACCTCTTGTAAATCTATTTCTTTATCAGCAGTAGAGGTGCTTATATATCTTGAAATATTGAGATTAAACTCATTTTTTTCTATCTCTTGCATTGATACACGACGGCTATATCTATCCTCAACTTTACGGAACTGATAAGTTTCAACTATTTTTTGGATATTTTCAGGGAGTAGCTTATTTTGTCGCTTCCCTTTTTCAAAATGCTCACTTGCGTTGATGAAAAGTACATCATCACTTTTTTTGCATTTTTTAAGCACCAAAATACACACAGGAATACCTGTTGAAAAAAACAGATTTGATGGCAGTCCTATAACTGTATCGATATTGCCATCTTTAAGCAATTTTGTTCTGATTCTCTCTTCTGCTCCACCACGAAAGAGTACACCATGAGGCAAGATGATAGCCATTGTTCCTTCTGCACCTAAAAAATGAAAGCCATGAAGTAAAAAAGCAAAATCAGCGGCTGACTTTGGAGCTAAACCATAGTTTTTAAATCTAAAATCCTCTCCCATTGCCTCGTTTGGTTCCCATCTAAGGCTAAAAGGTGGATTTGCCACTATGGCATCAAATTTCATCTGTTTTGCCGGATTGGTCTCTCGTAGCATTTCCCAATCATTGGTTAGCGAATCGCCATGATGGATTTCTACTTCACTATCTTTCATACCGTGAAGCAACATATTCATTCTGGCTAAGTTGTAAGTGGTGATGTTTTTTTCTTGCCCGTAAATCTTACCGATACCGTGACTGCCGAGTTGTTTTCTTACATTGAGAAGTAGCGACCCAGAACCACAAGCAAAGTCAAAAACTTTGTCTAACTTTTTCTTTTTACCGCTACTTGGATCTTGACTATCAAGGGTTACTATTTGGGACAATATATCTGATATTTGTTGAGGGGTATAAAATTCTCCTGCGCTTTTACCGCTTCCTGCGGCAAATTGACCAATCAAATACTCATAAGCGTCACCCAAAATATCTGTATTGGTTGAAAATTTAGCGATACCTTCTGCTATCTTTTGGATGATTTTACAAAGCATCTCATTTCTTGCGGTGTAGTTTTTCCCTAATTTTTCAGAGTCAAGATTGATTTCTGAAAATAGTCCTAAAAAACTACTCTCGAAAGATTCATTTTCTATATATTTAAACCCTTTTTGCAGTGTATGCAATAACTCACCGTTTTGAGTACGAGCCATCTCGGCTATGGCACTCCACAAAAATTCAGGCTTGATAACATAATGCACTTTTCTTCTCATCTGTTTTTCAAACTCTGCCACATCTTCACGGTTTGCATCGTACCAAAGACCTAAATTATCAGGATAGTCACTCCCTAGCTCTTTTTTTACTGCATTTTCGTAAGTTTCTGATAGATATCGCAAAAAGATAAATGAGAGCATATAATCTCTAAAATCATCGGCATTCATAGCACCTCTTAAATCATTTGCTATTTCCCAAAGTGTGCTACCTAGCTGTCTTAGTTCTTTTTCACTCATATATTTGTGCCTTTTTATTTTTCAAAAAGCAAAGTGCAAATTTTGCACATTTCTTTTTTTGTTGGTTGGAGTTGTTTACTCATTTTTATTTTCCATCTCTATCAGTAGTTTGTCAAAATCACTCATAAAAAGTCTATCTTGAACGATACGATATTTTTCAAATTCGCTAAATGCTTTTTCATCTGCTATTTTTTTAGTGATTTTTCCATTGTCTTGTAAAATCTCTCTATCATCAAATTCCAAAAAAGCATCAAGTCTTGAAGCCCAATCTTCCATAGTCATCGGAATATTTCTTTTAGCTCTGTTTTCTGCAAGGTCTAAAAAAGCATTGACGATTCGCCCAAGTGCTTCAAGTTCATCTTTGCTTAGATAGTTTTTTGCTATGGTGACATCTGTTTTTACTATCTTTCCCTCTGGTGCATTGTCCCATGCGGTTAGCCCCATATACTCTTTCTTGCTATCTGCTCTATTGTAGATAAGTTCAGCTGCCGTGTGACCGTGGATGGCAAAATGAAGCTTGTTTTGCACTTTTGCAAAAAACTTTTTGGTTATTTCATCGTCTTTGTTATAGTCCACACTTGTGGCATAAATATCTGTGATCTTTTGATAAAACATCCGCTCACTTAGGCGGATCTCTCGTATCTCTTCAAGGAGTTTATCAAAATAGTTTTGCCCTAAAAACGAGCCGTTTTCAAGTCGTTTTTTATCAAGCACAAACCCTTTTATGGCGAACTCTTTTAACACACTTGTAGCCCATTGTCTAAATTGTGTTGCTTTTTTGGAGTTTACTCTGTATCCGACCGAGATAATGGCATCGAGGTTATAATATTTTGTATTGTAGATTTTCCCATCGTTTGCAGTGTGTTCCAAAATGGAACTAACTGAATTTTCATCTAATTCACCGCTCTCAAATATATTCTTTAGATGCTTTGTTACGGCTGGTCTTTGCACATCAAAAAGCTGTGCTACCATAGCTTGAGTAAGCCAAACAGATTCGTCAAAAACTTTTACTTCTATGCTGTTTTCACCACTAGCAGAAGTAAATATCAAAAATTCTGCTGTTGAGTTTCTTATGAGTTTATCCATCTATTCCCCTAAGATATTTACTATCAGATTTATTATAGTCTTTGCCGTCACGGGCAGTTGTTAAGTAATCCTTAACAACTGAATTTTGTACTAACTCACCCTCTTCAAATATGTTTGATATATGCATGCTGATGTTTGGAACAGAAGTGGCAAAAAGTTCAGCTATTTGCGCTTGACTCATCCACGCCGTGCCATCTTTTGCAAGAAGTGAAACGGAAGCCTTGCCATCTGCGGTGTTGTAGATGATTATGTTATTTTCATTCATTGGTCAAGCTCCTTTTTTGCGATGGTGTTGGTGAATATGGTTGGATTAGTCATTTAAAGTTGCCTGTTTTTCATTTTTTTTCTTGTTTTTATCAGATTATTTGTTC
>JAUPLR010000159.1 GCA_030836825.1 Campylobacterota bacterium | reverse complement strand
TTAATCCCCCCAGCCCAATTTTTCTTTGAGTACTTCAAAATAGTTAAACTCTTTGCGATGAATCAAGTGCGCTCCTCCATCAGCCAGTTTTATATGAACCGTATCTTTGTCCGTAATTTCTACCATATCCTGTCCATCAACGATGACCAATGCGCTTGCATCGGGCGTTTTAATCTCGATTTCAAAATGACCGGGTAAAACGACCGGACGCTGCGTGAGCGAATGGGGACAAATAGGTGTCAGTGCAAAAACATGCGTGAGAGGAAAGAGCACAGGTCCGCCTGCAGAGAGGTTATACGCCGTTGAACCCGTCGGAGTGGAAATAACCACCCCATCACCATAATACGTATTAAAGTTCCGTCCATCCACATAAGTTTCTAGGCGAATCATCTTCGAGATAGAGGGGCGTGTCAATACGATGTCGTTAAAGGCAACAATACTGCTTTCTCCGTGCTTCGTCGTAATCGTTGCTTGCAACATTGCACGCTCATCGATACGATACTCTCCTGCACGTAAATCATCCACAAAAGATTCAAGTTCACTAAAATCCAAATCCGCTAAAAAGCCCAACTTTCCGGCATGGATTCCCAACACGGGAATTTGATATTCATACGACCTGCGTACAGCGGATATGAGAGTACCATCACCACCGATGGTCACCAAGAAATCACTGTTTTTACACAGCAGATCAAACGGCTGACCCATCACATCGATCATCCCGCCGCTCACATGATCAATAGAAACTTCGATACCCCGCGACTCGAAAATCCGCTTAGCTTCCAAAAACCTATCTTTCAATTCCGGTGTCGAAGGACGCAACACAATCCCAACACGTTTAATATTTTCTAATTTCAAATTTTTATCTCTCATACTCATTGGTTGAGTTATTATAACCAACTTTCCATACAGAGAGGAAAACCCTTGCAAATCCTCCTCGTTACGACGAAACGATTACTTCTCGCTTAGCCGTAAAACGCCCTTGTCAAGCTCCATCTCACCGCTTTTTATCTTATCCACAATCGTAACATACGTTTTGGACACATTATCTCTATTGCTAATCACCCAGAACCGTTCTCGAGACACCTCCAAATCGCCATGATAAAACTCTTTTAACGCTTCCTCGTATTGCGGCAACCATTCCTCCCGCTTCGCCGCTTCATCACGCTCCATAGGTTCAAAAACGTCCAGCGCACTGCTACGCCCGACCACACGAAGCGTACCCAGTTGACGGCAATAATAAACCTCTTTCAAGGCACTTTTGGTCATTTCTGAGATCATGATATAAGAGCCGAATTGTTTGTTTGCCGATTCCAACCGTGAAGCCAAATTCCCCGCATCTCCGATGAAGGTAAAATCAAACCGTTTTTGTGTTCCAAGATTCCCGATAATCACTTCCCCCGTGTGGATGCCAAAGCGTGTTTTAATCTCATGGGCGTATTCTTGCACAAATCTCGCTTGATGCTGTTGTAAAAGTTTTTGGCACGTCAAAGCAGCTTTAACCGCCAAAATGGCATGATCACTTTGAGCCAAGGGGGCATTCCAAAAAGCGATAATAGCATCCCCCTCGTATTTATCAATCGTCCCTCCAAGGTCCATAATCGTATCGCTCATAAGACCCAAATAATCGTTCAAAAAGTGAGCGATTGCCTCAGGCTCCAAATGCGTACATAGGGTCGTAAACCCTTCAATGTCCGAAAAAAGGATGGTCAGTGTTTCTCGTCTTCCCCCAAGCTTAAGAGTCTCGGGATGGGCTATCAATAAATCGATGACTTTAGGGCTAAGATACCTCGAAAATGCATTTTTAATAAAACGACGCTGATTCCCCTCAATTTTATAATTAACACTAAACGCCCCCGACGAGGAGAGGATAATACCGGTAATAAGCATCGAAAGATCAAGCCAACTGTTGTGACCATACCCATAAATACCGGCAGCAATCACTATTAAAAACCCGCTTACTACGTATAATGTCACAGCCGCAATAGACGTATGCAACAAAATACCAAAAGCAAGCAAAAAGGTTAATGTCCCCAGCAATACAAGCGTTATGAGCGTAGGACTTTTGGTGATAAAATTTGAAGAAAGCAAATTATCCAATACCGTAGCATGGATCTCAACCCCCGGATAGACCGCTTGAGTGGGGGTACTTTTTAGATCCATCAAACCAGGAGCACTCACCCCAATAAAAACATAGCTGTCTTTAAAAAATTCCGCAGGAATCACCCCTTTTTGCCCCTTTTCCCGCAGGAGTTTTGATTGTATAACCGCTGCTGCATTGACCGAAGCATACGTCTGTGATGCTCCATGATAATTGATAATATTACCCGAAGCTTTGTACGCTCCATGAAGAGGTACATGGGCAGCTAAATACGATGCCAATGCCAAACTTGGGACACTTTTTCCATCAAAAGTATTCACCAAATCCGCCCTGCGGACAATACCATCTTCATCGGGTGTCGCCAAGACAAAGCCAAGTCCACGATAGGCACTTCCCAATGGCTCTACGGGAAACGTTGCTTTATGATACACCTTAGCCTTCAACGCAGGAACATTCATCCCTTGATAAAGAAAAGGGGGCCATGTTGCATTCAACCCTTGAGTATCACTTAAAACAACCGTACCAATGCTATTGGAGCGTTTGATGGATTGAGCAAATCGTTCATCATCATTGACCCCGTAAATCGAAGGTTCCGTATAAAGGATATCCATTGCAACTACTTTTGCCCCACCTAAGTGACAATAATCCAAAATCGCCGTATACATTTCGCGAGGCCATGGCCAAGACAGGCCATTGCTTTTTGACGCCCAATCCAAAGAACTTTGGTCGATTAAAATCAACTTTATAGCAGGGTTATGGTCATTGGGCTTAGATAAATACGTTACCCGCAAATCCCAAAGACGATTTTCAAATGTTTTCAACAACCCAAATTGACTCATGGAAAAGGAGAAAACACTCGCAAATAAAGCGATCAATACCGACTGAATAAAGCGATTTTTCATCCTAGATATTGGCCAGCTGCTTACGGAAACGTTGCGTTCGCTGTGAGGGAGGGGCAACCGATTCCGTAGTGTCTTTCAACTCATTAATGCGATCATCCGCAGAGGGGTGAGAGCTGGCAAAATCTTTTGCACCAGGCTTCAATCGTGTTTTCATCACGCGAAGCATCTGCGCTAATGACTGAGGATTGTAGCCCGTACGTTCCAACAGCGCATAGGCACTTTTATCGGCTTCTAGCTCATACGATCTCGAATATCCACTGACTACCATGGTGTTGATCACATCATGAACGCCACCTTCAAAGGAACTTACCAAATTGACCAAATTGGCATTTGAATAACTCTTAACCGATTCAGCCACCAACAATGTTCCCAAACCCGTCCATCGACTGCTTTTGATCGAACGCATTCCATGTCGATTGGTCACATGTGAAATCTCATGCGCTAAAATCGCCGCCACTTCATCTTCGTTCTGGGCACAGCGAAGCATTCCCCGTGTAACAAAAATAAATCCGCCCGGTGCAGCAAAAGCGTTAATCTCATCCGAATCCAAAATCATGAAATGGTACCCCCCGTATACATCAGGCAAATCCGATTGGTAGGTCAACAGAACGCCAATCTTATTGATGTACGCCAACGCCTTTGGATTATTATAAACACGATAACGTCCAAAAAGATTTGCTGAAACACTTCGTCCAATATAATATTCTTGCTGAGGGGTGGTAATGTCTTCCATGCTTTTTACCGTTGCGGCATTTACCTTGGCAACACTCTCACGCACCTGCGAAGAGACCCCTTGCGTTTGAAGGAGCGCATCCAACGTTGGCGCCAGTGATTCATTTAATTTTGCGCTGCATCCGCTCAGCACTATCATAAGCACAATAAGAGAGTATTTTTTCATCATCATCACCTACTGCTTTAGCTTGCCATCAGCAGCAAATACTCGCACCGATTCAGGCAAAACCAAAGATTTTTCCATTTGATCGACAAGATCGAAACGTATCGTTGGATTTTCACGACGATACTGTGCCTCAACCGCAGAACCAAAACCTTTTCCTGCCATCATCACCTCGCTGCTAGAAACACCCGAAGCGGCTCTTGACGTCCCAGCATTTAATGAGAGCTTAACAGCACTGAGTGCGGAGTTGTGAATCCATCCCTTTTTCGTTGCAATTTTCACCTCAGACCAATCCCCGTTCTCCTCGATAACCGTCACTTGATTTCCGTAAAAAAGGGTAATCACCGTACTGGACAAAAATGATGGGGCTGATTTTACCACCGCTTGCTTGACCTGAATGCTCATAACGCTACTGGCAACCAACGAGATTTCACCCATAAAAAAGAAGAGTAAAAGGGAAAAAATCCGCACACTCATCGCAGCTCCTTGTTTCATTGTATATTTTTATAATAATAGCGAAATTCTATGCACTATTATCAAACCAAAAGATTGCGCCCGCTATAATTGCGAAAAATATAACCTAAGGACTTTGATTTGAGAAGTCATTTTTGTACTGATTTAAGTGAAGTAAACGTCGGCCAGTCGGTCGTATTGTGCGGATGGGCGAACAGCTACCGCGACCATGGAGGAATCGTCTTTATCGATCTTCGTGATAAAAGCGGTCTTATACAACTCGTTTGTGACCCAACCGATAACGTTCACGCGCACAAAATTGCCAGTGAAGTACGCGATGAGTTTGTCCTCATAGCACATGGACGTATCCGCGCACGTGGAGAGGGTCTCGTCAATCCGCGTCTTAAAACAGGTACCATTGAGGTCGTAATTGATGAACTTATTATCGAAAACCGCAGTGAACCGGTCCCTTTTCAAATTGGAGACAACAGTGTGGGTGAAGAGATACGTCTCAAGTACCGTTATTTGGACCTTCGTAATCCGTCGATGTACAACACCTTTTTACTACGCTCAAAAGCGGCGATTGCTGCTCGTAATACCCTCGATAAACTAGGATTTTTGGAAGTTGAAACCCCTATTTTGACCAAATCAACGCCCGAGGGGGCGCGCGACTATCTTGTCCCTAGCCGTGTCCATGAAGGTGAGTTTTACGCCCTTCCCCAATCACCACAACTTTTCAAACAACTGCTGATGGTAGGTGGGTTTGATCGCTATTTCCAAATCGCACGATGTTTCCGTGATGAAGATTTGCGTGCAGATCGTCAGCCGGAGTTTACGCAAATAGACGTTGAAATGTCCTTTTGTAACCAAGAAGACGTTATTCGCGTTGCAGAAGAGCTTATCGTTGCGATGTTTGCCTCTGCTGGGCATAGCGTGACAGCACCCTTCAATCGTATTAAATTCAACGATGCGATGGAGTGGTACGGTTGCGATAAACCGGACATGCGTTACGATCTTAAAATGGTCGATGTCATCGATATTTTTGCACGCTGTGACAATGAAATCTTTACCGGCATCGCCGCAAATCCAAAAATGAACCGTATCAAAGCACTGCGTGTACCGGGTGCTGATTTGGTTTTCTCCAAACGTGAAATGAAAAGCTTTGAAGATTATGTCCGTAAATTCGGCGCAAAAGGGCTTGGCTATTTCCAAATGAAAGAAGACGGACTCAAAGGGCCATTGGAAAAATTCTTTGCTCCCGAAGATCTTCAGCTTCTTGTGGACCGTACGGGTATGGAGGTAGGCGACGTCGTCTTCTTCGGTGCAGGAGACAAAACAACCGTATGGGACTACATGGGGCGTTTCCGTATTTTCATCGCGGAGCATGAGAAAATGAACCTGATTGACAAAGAGCGTTTCGAATTTGTCTGGGTTGTTGATTTCCCAATGTTCGAAATCGAAAATGGACGGGTCAAAGCGCTGCACCATCCGTTCACTATGCCGCGTGATCTTAATCACGAACACCTAGACGACATTGAGTCCATCGCATACGACATCGTCCTCAACGGCGTTGAACTCGGTGGTGGATCCATCCGTATCCACAAACAAGAGCTACAGGCGCAAATCTTTCACCTTCTGGGTATCACAGAAGAAGAAGCTCAAGAGAAATTTGGCTTCCTCCTAGATGCCCTCAAATTCGGTGCACCTCCGCACGGTGGATTCGCCCTTGGATTTGACCGTTTCATGATGCTGTTGTCTAAAAAAGAGAGCATACGCGACGTTATCGCCTTCCCTAAAACACAAAAAGCCTCGTGTATCATGACCGATGCGCCCAATACCGTTGACATTACACAGTTGCGTGAGTTGCATATCCGCTTACGTGAAAGCGCAAAATGAAAAAGCTTTTCTTAATCATCGGCGCACCCGGTTCAGGGAAAACAACCGATGCCCAAATCATTGCCGCACGCAATACTGGTTCAATGGTTCACTATTCAACAGGTGATCTACTAAGAGCCGAAGTTGCCAGCGGAAGCGAACGTGGAACAATAATCAATAGCTTTATCAGCCAAGGGCTTATCGTCCCGATTGAAATTGCTATCGAGACTATTGTTACCGCCATAAAAAATTCCCAAAGTGACGTAGTTTTGTTCGATGGCTATCCACGCAGCCATGAGCAGATGAATGAACTTGATAAGTTTCTTACAAATGAACCATCCATAAAACTTCAAAGCGTCATTGAAGTGGTAGTGAATGAAACCGTTGCCCGTGATCGGGTTCTTGGGCGTGCACGTGGTGCTGATGATGATGAAAAAGTATTTAATAATCGAATGAAAGTCTATACGGATCCGCTTGCGGATATTCAAGACTTTTACAGTGCGAAAAATATGCTCCATAAAATTGATGGCGAACGTGAAATTTCGGTAATTGTCGATGAGATGGAAACATTTATCAAAATAAAAATTTAATGGATAGGAAGTAACATGAAAATCATTCTTTTGGGTGCTCCAGGTGCTGGAAAAGGTACGCAAGCACAATTTTTGACCAAAGCGTTTGATATTCCTCAAATCTCAACGGGAGATATGCTTCGGGCTGCTATCAAGGCGGGCACTGATCTTGGTAAATTGGCAAAATCTTTTATGGATTCCGGTAAATTGGTAACCGATGAGCTCATTATTGGACTGGTGCAAGATCGTATCACCCACGATGATTGTAAAAATGGTTTTCTTCTTGACGGTTTCCCGCGTACGGTTCCTCAAGCCAATGCTCTACGTGAAGCGGGTGTGGCTATCGATGCGGTGATTGAAATCGATGTTCCCGATTCCGAGATCGTAAAACGCATGTCAGGACGCCGTGCACACCTAGCATCGGGACGTACCTATCACATCGTTTACAATCCTCCAAAAATTGAAGGCAAAGATGATGAAACCGGTGAAGCGTTGGTTCAGCGTGACGACGATAAAGAGAATATCGTTCTTGACCGCCTAAGCGTGTATCACGACCAAACGCAACCGCTTATCGCTTATTATGAGGGTGTTTCAAAATCGGACACTTCCGTGAAATACGTTCGTATTGATGGCACGCAAGCGATTGGTACCGTTGAAAAAGAGATTATTTCCAAACTCAAATGAAACCACCTCATTTCTACGCCGTTATCATTGGGTCAGAAATACTCAATGACCGTCGAGCCGATAAACACTTTCCCTTTGTACGGGATGCGTTAGCCAAGCGCGGGCATACGTTATTTGCTTCTTTTATCATCAAAGATGATCGAGAGCTAATACAATCAACCTACGCCATGATTCAAAATGATCCGGATGCCGTGATGTTCAGTTTTGGAGGAATCGGGTCAACTCCCGATGACTTAACCAGAGAGGTCGCATCAGACGTTTTTACCGATGGTGTCCTCGTCCCTCACGATCAATTTCGCTGTGATATCTTAGAGCGTTTTGGCGATGCAGCTTATCCGTATCGCATCCATATGGCAGAGTTGCCTAAAAATGCCGAATTGCTTCCCAATATTATCAATAATATGTCTGGATTTTCTTTGGAAAACCGCTTCTTTTTCATGCCGGGATTTCCAGAGATGTCTCATCCCATGGTCAACGATGTACTAGAACGATTTTATCCAAACGCACCCACAACGTATCGTAAAACGCTCATCGCACAAACGAGTGAAAACACCTTGATTCCTATTATGCACATGCTCTCAAAAGAGATCGATTTTTCCTCCCTTCCCATGCTAAATGCCGGTAAACCTACCGTTGAAATCTCCGTTGCTTCCAGCAATCTACCGTTATGCAACCATAGTTTTCAGTTATTTACAGAAGATTTAGACAGAAAATCAATAGATTACACCATCATTGAAGTCACAAATTAAAATTTAGTACGATAATGACGATATCGTGTATGAGCTTCTAATTAAGTCTTAATTATAAACGTACGTCTGGAGAGCACGATGGTTGGTTATTTGCTAATCGCTTTGGTTGTCATAACAATCGCCTACATGGGATATCAGCGTTATTATTTCCAAAAGCATAAAGTAGACCGTTCGGTAAAGCCGCACTTTACCCTAAAAATAGAACCTGAATAATGTGAAGTGCGTTATTCTTCTTGTTGTTCAACGTGAGCAGTTAATAGGTTTAAAATTGACGTTTTGCGCATTTTTCGAGCAAAATCAAGCGCGCTAAACCCCTGTCCATCACGGGCGGCAACGCTGGCTCCCATCTCTAAAAGTTTTTCTATCACTTGGGTTCTCCCATAGCAAACAGCACCCATCAAAGGGGTGAATCCGCTTCCTCTCGTAGGAACATTGACATCAAACCCATCTGCTATCAGCCGTTCAATAAGAGGGATGTTATTGTAAGCGACAGCAACATCAAAAACACTTACTCCTTCCTTGTCCGTCTTATACATATCGGCACCATTTTCAATCAAAAGAGAAAAAATTTCCTGATCACAATGATATCTAATGGCAAAGCACAGGACCGGCTCTCCATTTTCTTCAACTTCGTTTGGATTCCCGCCATTTTTTAAATGGTGTTTGATACCCAAGAAATTGTTCGCTTTTAATAATTCAATCCATTTGTGCATTGCATGACTCGTTATAATAAGTTGCGACAGTATAACACGCTAGCTTCAACACAGGACAACTTGTTTATGCTAAAATTGCGCATTAATTCTGCCACAAGAGAGAGAATATGGAAATTTTAGAAACCCAATCCGCTTTTAAAACATGCGTTCAAGAAATTCAAGCAACAAACGGCTACAAAATCCCAATAGGTTTTGGTATCTGCCGTGTTGATTTTGGGCAATTAGACACAAGCAAAGTTTTACAAGCAACGTATCCTCACATGAACTGGAATGAAAACTTTGGCAGTGCCGCCATCTTTATCAAAAACGCTCAAGAGCAAGGGCACATCATTGATTTTAACGCCGATGAAGTTGTTCTTCCTGTAAATCTAAAATTTTTAGAGGGATGCCTCAATGCGTTTACCCCTTACTCTGACGAAGCTTACGGCGATGCCCATAAAAACATACAAGTAATTTCTGCTTTATACAACCATATCAAAGAAAACGGCATGCGCGAGGAAGAGTTTCGTTTGGTCATCCTTTTTAATGATGCCGCCTGCAAAAGCGTAGAGGGAACGTATCTTAAACTCTACGCTCTCTCAACGGCAAAAGCCCCATTACGAACCCTCAATCTCAATGGTGCTTTTGGTGCACTGCATAACGTTGCCTGGTCAGACGGTCAACCAATAGAGCTAGAATGGCTACGTGAAAATGAGATTGAACTCAAAATAGCGAATCAATACCCTAAAATCGATTTTGTCGATAAATTTCCTCGTTTTCTTCAACACATTATTCCTGCCAACAATACGCGTGTCCTCGATGACTCAAAAGTACGTTTTGGCGCACAGCTGCATGCAGGGACCACTATCATGGCAGGGGCAAGTTATGTGAATTTTAACGCGGGGACAACAGGGGTCAGCATGGTTGAGGGACGAATTTCCAGTTCTGCCATCGTCGGCGACGGTTCAGACGTTGGAGGCGGTGCTTCCATCCTAGGCGTTCTCAGCGGTACCGATGGCAATCCAATCTCCATCGGTAAAAATACACTCCTTGGGGCGAACAGCGTTTGCGGAATCCCATTAGGCGATGGCTGTATTATTGATGCAGGTATCGCTGTCTTGGCAGGAACAAAGATTCAAATATCACCCGATCAACTGGCCCTCATAAAATCTGCTAATCCTACGCAAACACTCAAAGACATAACCCTGTTCAAAGGCTCTGATCTTTCAGGGCTTAATGGCATCCATTTCCGTCAAGATTCACAAAACGGAGCGCTTGTCGGTCGTCGTTCAACACGAGAAGTCAAACTCAACGCCGATTTACACTAACTCCATTTCCTCTACTGCTCTTAAGGTTGTAGGGCATATACTGCTTTTACTTTAATTAAGGGGTGTTGTGATGATAAGTTCAAATGTATCTTCCATTCTCTCACATCAAACGTTTATGAATAATGATGCTGGGAATGTTGCAAACGTAAACACGGATCGTTACGTTCCCAAAAATACAGTTATAGAAGAAGCAGATAGCCAAGGTTCAACAAAAGCGGAAACCAGCAAAGCTACCGATGTCGGCAGTGAAAAATCGCAAACCGATCTTACCAAAGAAATTACCGATCAAATGACGATCGAAAAGGTAACCGAAGCAAACGTAGTGGCCATTCGAACACAAGACAAGATGCTTGGATCCCTCTTGGATCTTAAAGCTTAGAAGAGGGTCTCTCTTTTCTTTTTGCACGGGCGATGGGGGCTGCTGGGCGTGTAAATACATTCATACTGACGAGCGTACTTAAAAGCATGTTGTTGATATCAAAGTTCTCAACCTCTTGTCCCAGCTGAAGGGTTGTGATAACGGCTTTCCCGACAATCACTCTCCCTTTGTTCCCAGTAGGGTCGTTCGTTCGAATTCCCCAAATGTTGTGCATAACCATCACATTGTTTTCATACGTCCCAACGTAGAGAAGCACATGCCCTTTTTTGTACAAAATTGTCTCAAAAGGGACCCCTTTTTCTTTAATAAGCGCTATCTTTTGACCGTTGTCCAATCCAGAAAAAGAGACAACTTCCCCTTTTTTTGCCTGAGATGCTGAATTTCTTGGAAGCCAAATCCTAAAAGGGGTGAGCATATCGCGAATCATGGAAGAGCAATCACGTTCTCCAAACATGCCGCCCCAGCCATAGGTGTTACGCAATAGATGCGTTCCTACTTTTATAAGCTCATCCTTATTAAGAAGACTGCCTCCTATATTTGCCCCCTCTTTTGGAACAATCATCTCTTCGAACGTGCCACTGTTTTTCATAAAGAGAACTTTATAGCCATCAGGAGTCTCTTCAAGCAGCGGCAGCACCATCCCTATGCGTGAATGGATAACAAATTGTTTCGATTCAGTATACAGAGGGATTTTGTCTTGGGTAATAAAAACTTTTTCCTTTTCATGTATTAGTTTTATTTCTTCTGGACCAATGAGAGCAATGCCATCACTCTCAATCCATCCGGATGCATTATTGGTAAAAATGTAAACCCAAGAGCCATCTTTTGAATAATGCGAAATAAAAATGGGCTCATTAAACGCTACACTGCTATTTTGCAACAGATCAAACGGATATCCGTCCCCCGGCTTGGCAGGATTTTTATACAGTGGTTTATGCGTTGGAAACACCCTAATATTCATCCATTTTGTCGTAATCGCAGGTTTATTCACCGTAGAAAAAGCTACGAAATTACTCTGAATAACCAGCTCAGGAATCCATGTTGGATCAACAGGCTTAAGATTACTTCCGTATCCATTTACAAAGGCGCTGATTGGCCATTTCGCTTCTTTACTGCAAATAGGAGCGACAGAATAATTCCATGGGGCATAGTACTTTTCCTCAAAATGTTTTTGCAGTTCATACGGAACGTCTTGCTTTGTAAAATTATGTTCAAGATACGGTGCCATAACTTGTGGAAAATATTCCAAATCATTTACCTTATTGGTAACTGAGGGGAGCTCTGGCTCAAGGTCTTGAGGGAATGGGGTATCGTATACATCTGAAGAAGTATTTTGATCTTTACAGATAGGCGCTATCGGGATTAAGAGGTGATCCTGTGCAGCTATTTTTGGCTGCACTTCACTGCATCCATATAAAAAAACTAAAACTCCAAAAATTCCTATGCTTTGTATACGGTTTTTCATTGCTTCACTTTGGTCCAGATACGCTTATTCAACGCCACCAAAACGCCCGACAACACGCCCAATGATCTCCACTTCATTGCGCTGCACCACGTACGTTGGATAGTCTTTATTGTCTGAAATAATATCGAGTTTACCATCAATTCTCACTTGTACTCTTTTGATAAACAACCCATGCTCTGTTCGTATGGTAAACACTCCTCCGCGGCTCACTTCTTTTTTATTACGATTGATAAAAACAATATCATTGTAACTAAACGATGGCTCCATTGAATCGCCGGATACGTTAATAGCTTCAATATTGCGCAATTCGCTCTCTCCACCCAAGGAGATGACAAAATTCTCTTCCAGCATCAATGGCTCATACTCTAATTCTTCATTTTCAGCGCCCCCACCTGCGGAGGCACTGACCGAAGAGAAATACCGTACCATGTAAAAGCGATTGGTCGGTTCAATCAAGCTCTCCGGAGATTGGTTGTAAAGAATCCAATTAATAGCGATGGAACGCTTCGCACAAAAATCCAGCAATTCGTTAAACGGGATTTTATTACGCTTTTTCATCGTTGCAAAATTCATTTGAGTAATATCCAAAAGCTCTGCGACGTCTTTATCAAATACTTTTTTTTCGGGAAATTCCCCTGACACAATGTCTTTTATTGTTTCAACAATTTCAAAAAAACTTTTCATTGACCGACTCCTTATCCTCATTGATAGCGATATTGTAAGTATTATGGCATATATTTCGCTAAATATGTCAATTTGTCATATTTATGCCAATAAAGTTAATAATTTATTACTATTTGTCAAATCAATAAGCTTACCAAGCGAACGAGGAGTACAACATGGCACACGTAATGAACAAAGCAAATACCTTCATGGAACGTTTTGAAGAAAAAATGGAAATCTGGGCGAAAAAAATATTTTAATTGGAAGGAGCATCTTCTTTATCCGATTGATCCATGCGGGAGAGATGATATCCTCGAAAAATATAAACGAGAAAGAGGACAAAACCAATGATCATGATCGTATCAAAAATTTGAAACATCACATCATTTCCTTATATCCCGTAAAATTTTGCTTTATCGCTTCATAAAGGATGATTCCCGTACTAATCGCTAAATTAAGACTTCGTCCCTCTTTGGTCATAGGTATGGTCATGCATTGGCTTGGGTGCTTCGCCAATACATCAGCGGGTATACCGGCTGTTTCACTGCCAAAAAACAGGTAGTCTCCTTTTTGAAATACGTGCTCAAAATAAGGCTTATCGGTTTTAGTAGTTGCGTAAAAAAAGCGGTCATTTTTTTGAACTGAATCAAAAAAATCTTCCAGAGTTTCCCATACTTTTAAATCAATTTTATGCCAATAATCCAATCCTGCCCTGCGAACAGCCTTTTCACTGATATCAAAGCCCAGCGGTTTAATCAAATGCAGTGTGGCACCCGTATTCACACACAAGCGACCAATTGCTCCGGTATTATTAGGAATTTGCGGATGGACAAGGACAACGTTGAACATACTTTAAAAAATAACCGTTTTATTGGCATGGACAAAAATGCGGTCCTCCAACGCAAGCTTCAAGGCCTTTGATAAAACGATCTTCTCAACATCTTTACCTGAGCGCTGCATGTCTTCCCAACTGTACGCATGATCTATATGAATGACATTTTGCGCGATAATCGGACCTTCGTCAAGATTGTTGTTTACGAAATGCGCCGTTGCTCCAATAATCTTAACCCCACGCTCATACGCTTGTTTGTACGGATTGGCTCCGATAAATGCCGGAAGAAAGGAATGATGTATATTGATGATTTTATCTTCATACGCCCCAACAAAACGTGATGTCAAAATGCGCATGTATTTAGCCAAAACGATATAATCGATTTCGCCAAGATTGCCTAAGCACTCTAATACTTTGGATTCATGCTCATCACGTTCACATCCAACGTGCGACACGGTATAAAAGGGGATACCAAATTTTGAAACCAATGGCGCTAGAAGATCATAATTAGAGACAACCGCCGCAATTTCTGCATCCAGTTCACCTGCTTCATAACGAATCAAAATATCCCCCAGCGCATGGGACTCTTTTGTCGCCATTAATACAATGCGTTTTTTACGCGGCGCAATTACTTCGAGGAGAGTGTCTTTTGGCAGGACATGGGAGAGTTCTTGTTTCAAATCTTCCACATCAATATCACCGGCAACCACACTGCGCATAAAAAATTTATTATGCGTTTTATCGACAAATTCATGGTTGGAAATAATGTTGAGATTGCGATGATAAAAAATACTGGAAACTTTATAGACAAGTCCCTTTTCATCATTGCATTGTATGAGGATACGGTACTGTTCATTCATATTGGTACTCATTAACGGATCGTATCCAAACGATTGTCGATGGTTGCCAATAAATATTCAAAAAAATTCAACGTAAGATCGACTTTTGCTTCAATATTAACGTTATTTGGCGACTGAAACCCTTCAAATAAAACCAATAAACGCTCTCGTATCCCCTCAAGCATTCTTACTTCATCATCCGATCCAATACTTGGCATTTCTTGTGCCAACACACCCGCAAACGATGGTTCCGTCGGGATTTTTTCTTCAATCGATCTATGTTCAACCATTTCTTCAGTTGCTGCAACCGTCTCTTGTGTCTTTCCCGGGGTAGCCTGCATAACAATATCGTCTAATTCGGCTAGCGTCGATAAAATAACATCTTTTAATTCCATGCGCGTAATAGCCACCTTTCAAACTGGATAAACTCTGCTTTTTCATCCATCTGAACAAAAAAAGCCTTCATTTCATTATTAACCCCAAGGAACTTCTTGCGCATACCCGAAAGACGGCGTATGGCAATTTTAGCATCGCCGTTTGCTGGGTCTTTTTTCAATATTTCTTTGTAGATTTCCAATGCCTCTTCTTTGAGGCCTTGGAGTTCGTAAATATTAGCGAGAGTTAAAGTTTGCATTTAGCCGCAAAATCAGCGATTATGGAACCCATTTCGCTGGTGGTACAAATCTTTTTTGCATCAAATGCTGCGATATCCCGAGTTCGATATCCAAGAGAGAGCACTTGTTTGATCGCATAATCAATACGATCCGCCGCTTTATTCTCACCCAAGGCATAACGCAACATCATGGAAGCGCTTGCAATGGTAGCGATAGGATTGGCAATGCCCTGCCCTGCAATGTCCGGAGCAGAGCCGTGAATTGGCTCATACACACCGATTTTAGCCCCCACAGACGCGGATGGCAGCAAACCGATTGAACCCGAAAGCATGCTTGCCTCATCGCTGAGGATATCACCAAAAATGTTTCCTGTTAAAATAACATCAAACTGTTTCGGATCACGGATAAGCTGCATTGCTGCATTGTCCACATACATGTGAGTAAGCTCTACTTCCGGATACTCACGCGCGACCTCTATCACCACTTCACGCCAAAGCTGACTGACATCAAGGACATTGGCTTTGTCCACAGAACACACTTTTTTAGTACGTTCCATGGCGATTTTAAAGGCCACATGCGCAATACGGATGACTTCATCGCGCGTGTACACCATGGTGTTCCAGCCCTTGTTTTCATCGCGCCCTTTTGGTTCGCCAAAATAAATCCCGCCGATAAGTTCTCGAACGACCATCAAATCAACCCCTTTGACGACTTCGGGTTTCAATGAACTTGCGTTGATAAGCTCGTCATAAACACTGGCAGGACGAAGATTTGCAAAAACCCCCAGTTCTTTACGAAAACGCAGCAATCCACTCTCCGGGCGCTTTTCACGTGGGAGTGTATCCCATTTTTCTCCGCCGATAGCCCCAAAAAGTACCGCATCACTTGCAAAAGCAATATCGACAGTCTCTTGCGGCAACGGATCGCCGGTAACGTCATAGGCACATCCGCCCATCAATGCTTCACGGTAAGTAAACGAAATATTCTCATCCAGCGCTACGGCATCAAGAACCTTGACCGCTTCATCAATAATTTCAGGACCGATTCCGTCCCCTTTGATCAGTGCAATAGTATAGTTTTTCATTTGATTAATTTCCTTGCGCTGCGATTTCAGCTGCAGCATAGTTCATGAGTCCGCCGGCACCGATAAGTTCTTGCATAAACGGAGGAATTGGGATAAAATTGTAGACTTTTTGGGTTGTAAGATTGGTGATCGTACCAGCATCCATATCAATACTCACCCGCTCACCTTCTTTGATCTCTGGACTCTCTGTCAATTCAAAAATTGGCAATCCCATGTTAAAAGCATTGCGGTAAAAAATACGGGCAAACGTAGGTGCGATAACCGCGGCAACACCTGCAGCCTTGAGTGCAATAGGAGCGTGTTCACGAGAGGAACCGCAGCCGAAGTTTTCTCCTGCAACGATAATATCACCCGACGTCATTTTGCTCACAAAGGTCGGATCGGCATCTTCCATAACGTGTTTTGCGAGCTCAATCGGGTTTGAGGTGCTGAGATATCGGGCAGCGATAATAAGGTCAGTATCGACATCTTTACCGAAATTCCAAACTTTACCTTCCATTTTTTGCATACTTTATCCTAGTGTTCTAAATTGAGGAGATTATAGCAAAGATGAGTTGAAACTCTATTAAACCCTAATTTTAGGGAGTTTTATTTTTATTCTTTATTTTTCACAAAAATAATCTCAAGTATTTAACAATTCTTATATCTCTGAGTTTTCCATAATCTTCAATCTGTGATTCAATCGCTTCGGTTAAATCAATTTTATCTTTTATAATCTCCACCATATCTACCAATAAAATATCCAATTTGTCGTTTACGATATTCCATACTTCACTCGCGTCTATCCCAAAATATCCATGTGCCACAACATTTCTAAAGTTCACTATTTTTCTAAAATACTCAAGAGACAAAGAACAAAAATAATCATCGTCAAGTAGATTATTTAATGCTTCGCCAATAATCTCTAATTCTCGAATCGTCGCATCCCAATGTAAACTGCTGTATCTTAGATCCTCTTCAGATGTAAATTTTTCCGTATATTCTTTTATTTTTTGTATTGCCACGAAAATATCGACGATAAAAAGCTCGATATCGCGTAATTTCTTTTTAGACATACACTATTTCTTGTTCAATCTTTTTTTTATAAAAGCTTCTGAAGCTGTCAAGATACCCAATATCCACCGTTTTATTAAAACTGTGTTCTAAAAAGGTTTTGAGGTCATCTCTTACAAAAAAATCTTTCTTTTCCGTTTCGATCACAAAATCGATATCACTGTCATCATTAGCCATATCTTGGGCATAACTTCCGAACAATCCAATCTTTTTAAGTCCAAATTTTTCTTGCATTTCAACTTTATGTTCTTGTAAAAAAGACAATATCAGTGCTTTTGTCATCCTATAACTACTTGATTGATTCTAATGTTAATGGCTTAATTATAGCGTAATCTTTTTCTTTAAAGCTGCATGGAGTTTAATTAAAAAAGTGTTTATCGTTTCAAGCTGTTGGTGGTAGCAAGCATTTCATCACTGGTCGTAATGACTTTGGAGTTGGCATCATACGCGCGCTGACCTGTGATAAGGTCGGTGAGTTCGACCACAAGCTGTACATTGGATAACTCCACAAAGCCCTGTCGGATATTTCCAAGACCGTTATCGCCCGGTGTCCCCTCTACGGGTTGACCCGAAGCATCCGTTTCGACAAAAAGATTGTCCCCCATCGCATGCAAACCTGCAGGATTGATAAAATTCGTCAATGAAATTTGTCCTACTTGCGTTGCTTGCGCCTGCCCTGCTTGCGTAACGCTGACGATACCGTCCGTGCCGATACTGATGTTGGTCGAATCTTCAGGGATAACCACTTCAGGAATAACCGTGTATCCATCTGAGTTCACCAGCGTTCCATTTTGATCGATTTTTAAAGAGCCGTTGCGAGTATACACTTCTGTACCGTTAGGCAGTTGGAGTTTCAAAAAGCCTTTGCCCGTAATCGCCAGATCCAAAGAGTTATCAGTTTGCTTGAGGCTTCCCTCGGAGAAAATCTTATTGATCGCCGTTGGTCGTACCCCAAGCCCCACTTCGATGCCTGTCGGAGATTGTGTCGTATCGCTCGTAGAGGTTCCCGCGTATGTCATAACTTTGTACATCAAATCCGCAAATTCCGCACGCGATTTTTTATATCCCATTGTGTTAACGTTGGCAATATTATTCGCGGTCGTATCGATTTGTGTTTGCATTGCCAGCATTCCGGTTGAGCTGGTGTAAAGTGATTGCATCATGGTCTTATCTCCTTAAATTATCGTCGTGTAACCGCGATTTTCTCAATCGCATCACGGTTTAGGTCATTCATTTGGGAATCCATCGCCTTTTGATACATTCCGACCAATCGGTTTGCTTCGACAAGTGCGATCAT
>JAUPLR010000158.1 GCA_030836825.1 Campylobacterota bacterium | reverse complement strand
TTTGCAAAATCCGAGAAAATCAACCGCATTGTTTTGCCCCACCGCACCCGCAATCGCTTCGAGCAGCAGTACCGGAGAGAGGCTGCTTTGCAAAACATTATGGACCGCCTCCCAACTGCGCGGTGTCGCAAAACTGCGTTCATTGCGAGTAGGATCAAACGTAAAGAGAGCCTCGTTTTTAAATCCGATGTACGCCACAATCCGTGCATCGACCCTGCGCTTTATCGCCCATTCACGCCAATCCTCTACACTCACTTCCATCTCGATATGAACAAAACGGTTTGCCAACGGTGAGGGTAAACGGTACACAACCCCACGATCCCCCTCACGATTCCCCGCCGCCACAATCGCCCAACCCTCAGGGAGGGTATATTCACCCACTTTACGATCCAAAATGAGCTGATACGCTGAGGCTTGAACCGCAGGAGCGGCTGAGTTTAGTTCATCGAGAAACAATATTCCATTCCCCTCACGTGGCAAAAACGACGGCGGTGCCCAAAGCGCTTGATGCGCCTCTTTGTCATAAAACGGAATCCCTTTGAGATCGGTCGGATCCATAAGCGAGAGACGCAAATCGATGCACTCGATTCCCAAATCTTGCGCGATTTGTTTGATAATCGATGATTTTCCAATCCCAGGAGGTCCCCATAAGAAAGTTGGTATTTTTGAGGCGATCATCGAACGCATCGTCGAAACGGTATCGGAAATTCTCACACTTGCCATCCTATGCTGTGGATTTGTATATGTTTGCCAAAAGCGGCATTGGTTCTAACGCTGCGCTCATAGCGGCTGTCCAGCGCCAACTGATACAAAATCTCAATAGGCGTAGAAACATTGGCGGCCAAAGCATTCAAAATAACAGGGTCAGAGGACTTCCATAGCGCTTCGCATTGCTGTGGTGTTACCGCAGTGTTTCCAGCTATCTGCGTATTATAGCGTCCGCTTTCATATAACTGCGCTAACAAACATGTCTCTACTGAAGCATTAGAGGATAATCCTAGATTCACACTGACCTCATCCAACCGCATTAACGTCTCCTGCATCCCAATACTCAACGTTGTATTGAACGCCAACGATTCAGGACATTTTTTTAACAACCGCTCAAACCTCTCTTCGTCTAGCGGAAATGATTGTGCGATTAACTCAGGATATGTCGCTTCTAACGTATCGGCACCTTTGAGGGAGAGACTTTCATTGCACGCCAATAAGTGATCGATTGTCTCATGCTTAAGCGCCAAAAGCTCCTCTTCCAGCGCCAATGGAACTCTGCGCGCCAACAACTGCGACCGCTCACCCATCAACGTTCGTAAAAGATTATTGGACGTATGCGGGTGCAGTGCCATCGCGTCCAAAATCCCTGCTAGCGTACGGTCACTAGGGTGCTTAACCTCTTTGGCTATAGGGGAGAGGTCGCTGATAGCGTCGATGAGTTGGGTGGTTCCGTATTTTTGAATCAAATGAGCCAAACCGCTCATGGCGTATTGGACGTTATGATTGCGCTCTATGTCCTTGTAAAAACGGCTGATAAGCGCAGCGGTGACATCGCGGTTGGTATCGTTGTCAAACAGCCCCTCGTCTTGCCAATCGTACAGCTTTAGGAGCTTAAAAAAGAGCTCATCACTGATGTAGCGGTTCTGGATAAAATCAACCAAACGTTCCTGATTGCGAGAGAGCTTTAGACTCATCAACAGCCGATTAGGCTCTATCGAACTGCACAACCACTGCTCAACCCCCTCGATCGCGACAATCGGAGCAATCCTCTGCTCATACAGATGCGCACCCTCATCTTGTTCCAAGGGGTCCATCAGCTTCCCCTCAATCACAAGCGCCACGTTTTCATCATACTTTGGAGAAAGGGCAATATCGTGCAGCTTTAAAAGCGTTTCAAACTCCTCAAAATTCAGCGCTCTAGGTTTCCCCAACAACAGTATCGATTTTCCGTACAATTCATCGTAATTCATCTGCGCATTATAATCCATTTCCTAAAAGAATACCGTGCGCATTTAAAACTACCTTTTAACTCTCTATTCCTATGCTATAATAAAGTAAAAATTGAGGGAGGACGAGAGATGGTTGACGTTTTTAACGAGAGTCGCAAACGCCTTCAAGAACAGTTGATAGTTGAAACGGCTTATTATCATTTTAAATACTCGCGTGAGGAGACACCGTATTCTATTGCTCTGACGTATATCTCTGAAAATGATTTTGACTTTAACCGATATGAAAAGAATCTTCGAATAGATGATAAAATCATCTTGCTTCACCCCAATTTATGCGCCATTGTTTTCGATGGCACGACGGAAGAACAAGGGCTCAAAGCAGCTGAGCACCTTCTTTATCATGTCCAAGATATTTGTTTTACCAAGCATATTTATATGGCAATTGTTACAGTAAATTCCAACGAAACGCAATTTCAAACCGTTCATGATCTTTTTGATCTCCTATCCTACGCCCTCAATCATAATATGGACAACAGCGTAATAGAACGTTCACAGATTATAAAAAACGACTGAAATTTTTACTCGATGACCGCTCTATCGCGTCCGCTTTTTTACTCGGTATTGGTTCATTTTTGCCTGCTTTGTGTCTTCTTTTTTGTTTTTGCCCATAACCCAAAAAAAGAACCCCGAACCTCTCTAAAACTTAAAATGATCTCGCTATCGTCACCTGCTGACCCATCATTACCCAAAAAACCAACTCTACCTCAACCAAAAAAAGAAGAAATTAAATCCCTACCGGTGCAAAAAACTCCCATAACACCTACCCCTGCAATCCAAAAAGCACCAACGCCCGCCCCAACTGCGCAACCAGTACCGACGGCGCTTTCGCAGCCCATTAATCGACCAAGCGTTCCCGCGCCGGTAACGCCACTGTCATCCCCTGTTGAAATGCCCAAGATAACGCCTCCGCCAATAGCACCAAGCGTGAATATCGAAAAAGAGTTTTTAAACGCTCACTTGGGAGAAATACGCGCTTTACTGATACAAAATCTCAAATATCCTAGAAATGCGCAGCGTCTAAAAATGCAAGGGGAAGTTCGGATCAGTTTTCGTCTCAAAAGTGATGGAAGTGTCGAAAATATAGAAGTGATTAAAAGTTCGGGATTTGAGATACTTGATGAGGATGCAAAAGCACTGATCAAAAACACCTCACCGCAATTTCCAAAGCCGACAAAAAATATCAGCCTCAGCATCCCGTTAAACTATTTATTGCGCTAAGAAGCCAAAACTTTTTCGATACTGTAGCGCATATCGTCGTCCAAGCCGTCCATATTGCCCAACATCCATGTCAAGTACCCTTTGTCTGTCATCACGATTTCTGAAAGCGTTTTCCCTTTGTGTTTTCCAAATCTCAGCGCTTTTGTATAAAACACAGGGGTCTGGGTGAGTTCAACCATTTTATCGATCGGATTAACACTTCCAAACCGTTCTTCCAGTTTTTTACGTAACTCCGTCAAAAAAAGCTTAAGAACCAGCACATCCCCAATAGCATCATGCGCCTTGACGACAATACCCAATGCGCTCGCTTCAGCCTCTTCTTGTTTATACAACTCCAAGCGATAGCGAAAGTACTGAAGACGATGCGCTTCTTCGTCTTCAAAAAGGTGCTTAGCGCATCGCAATGTGTCGATGAGTCTCATTTTTGAGGTAAAATTTTCTTTTGAAAGCATTCCTAAATCAAAGGGTGCATTATGAATAATAAGAACGTTATCCGCCGTGTTGAGTTGGTCCAGTGCTTTAAAGGCACCGGTATCAACACAAGAGGGCTTTCCTTCGATCATTTCAGGAGTAATGCCATGTACTTCCATCGCAGAGCAAGCGATAGGAATATCCGCAGAGCACAGGTCATTGTAGACATCCACTGTTTTACCATTGAGGACCAAAAAACCCAACTGAACGATACGGTCAGATTCTCCGGTTCCCGTTGTTTCAGTGTCCAGAATTATGTATTTCGCCATCCTTAATACTGATCGTCGTCGTCGTGATCGAAGATATCGTAGTCATCTTCGTCTTCTTCCTCTTCGTCATAAATGTCATCATCATCCCCCTCGCCATCAGTGCGCATTGCGGTGAGTTCCGTATAGAGTTGCTCCGCCTCTTCTTCATCGATATCGCCGCTTTGAAGCTCTTTGAGCAGCTCTTTATACTCGTCACGCAATGCTTGCATGTCTTCTAATTGAGTTCTCTCATCTGTCGTCGCATCTTTGGCCGATGCAATCCCCTCAAAAAGCTCATCAACATGATCTTCCACGTCTGGAATAAGCTCGTTTTGTATTAAATGCTTTAGTTGTTCGATATAAGCCATTATTGCTCCTCGTATTGTATGTGTATTATTATACCAAAGCCTTTAAGCATTCCTCAAATTTTTTGGTAAGGTCAATCCGTAAATGAAAAATAGGAGGTAAAAAATTGAAATTGTTTGAAGAGAAAAGAGAGTTGGTGCGCAAGATGGGATTTGAACCCACACACCCGAAGGCACTGGCACCTCAAGCCAGCGTGTCTACCATTCCACCACCTGCGCATAAAAGAAAGATGTCAGCCGAAGCTGACGAGAGGTAAAGAAAACTTACGCTACCAAATATGGGTTAGCGTAAAGAGCGATAAGCGCGATTACCAATGTATAGATAACTTGTGCTTCGATCATAGCAAGAGCGATGAACATAGTCGTCATCAATTTTCCGCCAAGACCTGGGTTACGTGCAGTACCAGCGATAGTCGCAGCAGCCGTGTTACCCATACCGATAGCACCACCAAGTGCAGCCAAACCAAGACCAACACCCGCAGCGATCATTGAGTACGCTTTAAGCGTTTGGTTTGCAACATCGCCAGCTGCAGCTGCAACGGCAGGAGCTGCATCAACAGCAGTTTCAACAACCGCTGCCGCTTCATCAGCACCGAAGGCTGAAGCTACGAATGCAGCCAAAAGAAATAGAACTTTTTTCATGAGTAATCTCCGTATTCAAATCAAAGTCTGTTCGGATAGTTTCCCTACTTATCACTTTGTAGGCGAAATTATAGTGGGGAGGAGCTAAAAAATTACTTAGCTCTGCCTAGACCGATCTTATTGCCTTTGAATTCTACGATTTCAACCATCAATTCATCACCCTCTTTGACCACATCGCTCACGCTTCCAATATGCCCATTGGAAAGTTTGGAAATATGGATAAGCCCATCGATTCCACCTGGGAGTTCGATAAAGGCTCCAAAATCAACGATTTTTTTCACTTTTCCCTGTACCACGTCGCCCACTTTGTACTCCACCTTTTCGACCGGTGTTAAGCCGCTTGTGATCCCTTCGATGTGGTCACGAGCGCCCTTGATTCCCTCTCGATTTTTACCGGTTAGTTTTACGGAGCCTTTTTTCTTATCGATGTCGATGGTAACGTCAAAGCGCTCAATGATCTCACGTATCGTTTTACCCGCTTGACCGATAATATCCCCTATGAAACTCGGATCAACATGGAACAAATCGGTACTGGGCAATGTCCCTTCATTGAGCTCAATGTTCTCTTCGCTTGCCATCATAATATCAATGATATGGGCACGTGCTTCTTTGGCTTGATACAATGCTTCTTTGAGAACATCCAGATGGATGCCTCCCAGCTTGATGTCCATTTGCATGGCGGTGATCCCCTCTTTGGATCCCGCTACTTTGAAATCCAAATCTCCATCATGATCTTCAAGACCCATAATATCCGTCAAAATAGCATGACGGTCTCCGTCTTGAACCATTCCCATCGCAACCCCAGCAATCGGATCGCATACTTCAATATCACCGGCACGCAATGCCATATAACCGCCACATACCGTTGCCATTGACGAAGAGCCGTTTGACTCCAAAACTTCCGAAACGATACGAACCGTCTGTCCATTTCTAACCGTAGCCCCTTCGAGTGCTCGTTTCGCCAAGTTTCCATGTCCCAATTCGCGACGTCTTGGAGCGCCGATCGGAGATGCCTCTCCTACGCTAAAACCCGGAAAATTGTAATGAACCATAAACGCTTCATTTTGCGTACCGCGATCCGTTAACCCCTCAAACATTTGCGCGTCTTTTGGACCGCCGAGAGTTAATACCACGAGCGCTTGCGTTTGGCCACGGGTAAAGAGGGCCGAGGCATGTGCGCTTGGCAATACGTTAGTTTCGATGGAAATGGGACGCACTTCGCGTAAACTACGGCCATCTGCCCGTACGTTTTCATCCAATATTTGGGCACGGACCATGGTGCGTTTCACCGATTCAATCGCTTTTTTCAGCTCATGCTCATCCCATTGCGGCATTTCTGCCATCACGGCTTTGCGGATGGCTCTAAGCGCCGTTGAACGCTCCGTTTTCGCCATTTGACTGATGCCACGTTTCACATCATCGGTGTGGTTTTGAATAACATAGTTGCACATTTCACTGTCAATCTCTTTTATCACGCACTGCAATTCAAACGGCGCCTTGGCGTATGGCTTGAAAGCGTTTTCGTATAGGGTATTGGCTTCTTTTAGAACCGCTTGGGCTTGGGCTAATACCTCAATGAGTTCATCTTCGCCCATCGCATTGGATTGACGCATGGCAATCGTTTGAGAGGCCATTACCGGATCCACAAAAGGGTCTACAAGACCTACTTCGATAATTTTAGCTTCGTCACTTCCAAGAGCCTGCATCTCAATCATCAGCATGTCTTCTTTGCTGCCTGCTAGATAGAGATCAAAAGTGCTTCGCTCTAAATCACTGTGTTTTGGATTGAACACGATATTTCCATCAATTTTCGCAACACGTACCCCCGTAACGGAGTTAAAAATATCAATATCCGAAAGGTACAATGCAGCCGATGCCGCATTCAATCCCAATATTTGCAAATCGGCATCCGTGTCGGCGCTGAGGACCAAGACAGAGATCTGTATGGGGTTTGCAAACCCTTTTGGGAACAACGGGCGCAATGAACGATCGATGATACGGGAGGTTAATGCTTCAAAATCACTTGGTTTTGTTTCACGTTTGATGAAGCCGCCCGGAAATTTCCCCGCCGCATAGCTTTTTTCAATATACTGAACGGTTAGGGGTAAAAAGTCTTCGTCCACAAAATGGGTTTCATCAATAACAACCGTAGCCAAAATAACCGTATTACCCGACTTCATCCACACGGCACCATTGGCTTGCGCCGCTACTTGATTGAGCGCATAAGACTCTTGTCTATTCTTTAAATCTAATTCTATCGTGTATTTCATTGTCATCCCTGTTAAATTTTATCGCGCCATCGATGCGGCGCCAAAGGTGTATTTTATGTCGTTATCAATAAAGCGTAATCCCAATCCCAAGAAAAGATTTTGTGAGCTGGGATTCATGAAGTTATCCCAGCCGCCGTACAGCTCAAGATGTTTTAACATCTGATAGCGCACTTGTGCTTTCATGTGAACACGATCACCTCTGCTGTCGTTGATCGCATTAAAATCAAACATTTCCCCGCTGAATTTAAGACGGTCATGATTCATAAAATAATCAACACCAAAGCCTCCTGTCGATTCAAGCGCTCCAAAACGCAACAACAGGTTGTCGAATCGTTTCCCGTATTGCAGTGAGTAATAGGTCTCTCCTTTGACGTGTTTGCCTGGAGGAGTGATGCTGTATTTTGAATAGTCATCCGTACTCACGAGGTCAAACATATAGTACGTTGTCGGATTCGGGAGGTAATTGACCCCTAAATACACTTTTCCGTATTGATCCCGCATCATGTAATCGGTGTGCATCGCCACTTGCAGTTCACTTGTTGTGAAACTGGAAAGCATCGTATCCACTTTGCCAAACGCCTCTTCACCGCTTTTGAAAAAGGACTCGGCTGAAGAAATTGTCCCTTTGAGTCCGGCACGATTCTCGGCCAATATCGCGCTTACATTGTCTTCAATTTTTACAAATTTGTCGACCGCTTCGGGAAGGCTATGTTCCAAAGAACCGCTGATATTATCCAAACGGGTGGTTAATGAATTGACACGATTCATAATTTCCGGCAAATCTTTGTTGACTGTGTTCGCCGTTTGCGTGAATCCGGCGCTCATATCTCTGAAGTTGGCAATTGCGGAATGCAAATTATCGCGATTGTCGCCAATCACCCCGTTTAAGTTCACGCCAACATCCCGAAAGGCAATAATGGCTTCTTGAATCGCTTTACGGTGTTCATCGTCCAACGTTTCTCTGAAATCACGCAGTAAAAGTTCCATCTCTTTGGCGGCGGCATTCACCGAATCACTGGTTTGATCAAACGATGCGTATCGCTTTGACTGGACAAGAACATCCCCTTGTTTGAGCATACCGGTGGCATCCCCAACCGCAATGTTCAAAACTTTCGCTCCCAAAAGGGACTCTTGTGCCACGATAACAGCAGAATCCTCCGGGATTTTAACCCCATCGTTTATAAAAAGTTTCAAACGAACCTTTTTGCCCTCAATGGTGATCTCTTGCACTTCTCCAATCGTAACGCCGTTCATCAAGACGTGCGTGTGTTTTTCAAGCCCTGATGCATCGTCTACGTAAGCATGAATAGGATAACCGCTTTGACCCCATTTGCCCAATGAGGTGACCTGCGTTGACAAAACGAGCAACGCCACCAGCGCCATTACGACAAAAAGACCTATTTTCGCTTCCAGTTTCATCTTTCTCCCCTATTGATTATTGGTGATTTTGTAATTAAATTCCGAACCGCCGATCGGTTTGAGAATCAGTGTTAAAAAAACATACGAGTCATTCACGGAATCATTAGCATTATCATTGGTCAATACCGGCCGATTGTTTTGCACAAAGCGCAATCCTACGTCCAAACATCTTTGAGAATACAAAAAGCCGATTTCACTTCGTTTCATAAGATCTTCTCGATAATCATACGCGACAAGACCAAAAAAACGATAATGCCGATTGTATTGATACGATGCATCGGCTGACCAATAGCTGGAATAAACAGTTGCCCCGTTGCGTAACTCATCGGAATAGTGATGATTAAGGGACGAGGTTATATTCTTACCATCATACCGTATCGTATTGCGTTCTTTGGTGATTCGGTTGCGATCATGATTAAAAGAGGTTACATTGTAGTACGAAACGGCTTGAGCAATCTGCCACTCCAGCTCATTTGTCAACTCACCGTAATAGTTTCCGACGTTATCATAACGAAAATTTTGAGAAAGACGATCGACCAATGTCTGCTTTCCCTTTTCAAAAAGATAGTTATTGACACCCAGTGAAAGCGTATCGCTTGGAGATTGAAGTGTGTAAAATTCACACGCCGGATTGGTGCTTCCAAGAGCACATATCGTATCATTGTGATAACGATCATAATACCCTTTGTAGTAGCGGCTTCCCGCAAACGTATAGGCGATTTCAGGGGTCATCACGTGTGTCGTTTCGCCATACGGTTTCACCAAAGCACTTGAGAGCTTAAACGTGTGATCAACTTGTCCGTACTCCCCTGATTCGTAGGCATCGATACCGTCGTTGGCGTTGTTGGTCTGAGGATTACCGTAAAAACCGATCAAACGGCCGCTGAGATTTGCCACATAACTCGCATCGACCGTATTCTCAAAAAATCCCGCTTGAAGCGTCAACGGTACATTCACGGTTCCCTCAACCGCACGCATCCCATCGGGACGATAGTAGTTGGTGATTGTCGTATCCGCATTGATCAAGAGATGATCTTCTAAAAAATTCTCTAAATAATGGTGATAATGCAAGGTGGGTAATATCTGAATCGTCTTACCATTATCGATAGATCCATCAAGATACTGATAATGCTTGAGATACATCCCCAAATAATCATCTTCACTGCTGTAATAAGCGTTAATACGCGAAAGAATTTGATTGGTGGTCGTATTTTGCGTTTCATCAATTTGCTGCAAGTTGAGATAGTCCACATCGTTCATCCATCTGCCATTGACGTACAGTCCCGATTCTCCCTCGAGTTCTAAATCAAACCATTCTCTCAAAAATGCGCTGTGCTGATAATTAACATCGTACCCATAATGTTTCATGTTGGCTAAGTCATTTTCAAAAGCATACGCCGCTTGTTCTTTAAAATATCCAAAGCGAATGGAACCTTCAGACGATGCCGTATCCACAAAACGAAAATCACCGTAAAGGCCTGACCCGCGTTTGGTGCGTATTTGAGGGCGAAGTTCTGCATCCCACCAATTATGCGGGGCGATGTAAATGGGCTGCTGGTAAAAGAACCCTTGATCGCTTGAGAGTCCAAATTCAGGAATGAGCAAACCGCTGCGGCGTGTTTTATCGGTAGGATAACCAAAATAGGGGAGGTAAAAGAGGGGAACATTTTCAACATACAAACGGGCATTGTACAGATTCATCCACATTTTATCGGTATTGTAATTTGCACTGCTAAAGCGGATTTTCCACAAAGGATCGGTCGAATTGCATCCCGAGACCATTCCGCTTGCCAAATCAATTTGACTTTCGCAGGCATCGGATTGTTCCGTACTCATCCACAATCCGTTTTGATGATCAATCATGTAAAAAGGACGCGACATACGGGTATCGGTGTCTATGTTCAGTTTCGTGTAATCGCTGATTGCATGATATTTTCCCTGTCCAAAAACCGTAACGTTTCCTTCGGCTTCAACAACACTGGTATTGCGATCATACGAGAGGCGCTGGGCCGTTAGGATTTTATCTTGATAGGTGAGGACAGGATTTCCGTAAGCATGGACTACGGATCCATTGGCATCCGCATTGAGACCAAAAAGTTCAACACGCTCCTGGGCAAAAAGAGCACTGCACGCAATGACGCTCAAGGCAATCCACTTACGCATTGACGACCGCCGTTTTAGCGGTCAAATCATGCCAACTGCGTCGATACGGATCTAAAAAAGCCCATACAAATCCCAGATACAACAGCGCTTCACTCACCACGCGAAAAACCGCTCGATTAAAGGCCGAAAGAAAGCTGGGATTTGCCAATGTTTTCACTTCAATGACACGAATTTTCATTGCAATTTTTCCCAATGTGGCACCGTATTGCATCGTAAAAAAAGTTTGATACACTATTTTAATTGCCATAAATTCGAGTAAAAAATGATTGGTCAGCTCGATGATGGCTTCTGCTGTTTTTGCAGCTGAAATACTATCCCATAGGACAATAAAGAGCAATAGTGAAATCAGTATTTCATCAATTCCAAACGCTACCAAACGCGCTTTGAGCGATGCTATCTTTAGATTTTCACGATCGAGTACGTCATCGAGCTGTTCATTCATTAGCGAAGAGCTTGATAGGCAATGTCGGTACGCAATTTTTTACCCGCATAATGGACTTGTCCGCAGAGCATATACGCACGATCCCGTGCACTCTTGATGCTGTCCCCTACGCCGACGCACACAAGAACACGCCCCCCGCTTGCGTAAAGCTTTCCATCTTCTGCACTTACACCCGCATACGAAATATGGGCATTTTGCGCAATCTCGTCATGATGTATTGCATCCACCACAATCTCTGCGGGAACGGAAGCTTCATAAGGATAGTTTTTACTCGCCATCACCACGCCCACGGCATACTGATTGTGGAATTCAATGTTGAGCGTATCGAGCTGTTTGGTTGCGGCTTTGTAAAACAGTTCGCTCGCCGGTGTTTTGAGCAACGGCATCAATATCTCACACTCAGGGTCCCCAAAACGGACATTAAACTCCAAAGTAATCGGTTCACCGTTTACCACCATGATGCCAATAAAGAGAACCCCTTCAAACGGTGCCCCCTCCTCTTGCATCCCTTTAAGCGTTGGACGGACAACGCGCTCTTTGACTTTTTCATAAATCAGATCATCCACAAGCGGTGTTGGGGCATACGCTCCCATACCGCCCGTATTTGGACCTTTATCCCCATCCAAAAGACGCTTATGATCCTGTGCCGCAGGCAGTAGAATAAAATCTTTTCCATCGCACAACGCAAACATGGACAATTCATATCCATCCAAGAACTCTTCAACAACCACGCGTCTTCCTGCATCTCCAAACGATTTTCCGCTAAGCATTTCAGAGACGGCTATTTTTGCTTCATCGTACGTCAGAGCGATAATGACCCCTTTGCCAGCACACAAACCATCCGCTTTGACTACGATTGGAAGCGGCAGGCTATCGATAAATTTAAAGGCTTCTTCAATGTGTCCTGTTTCAATGTAGCGTGCCGTAGGGATACCGTATTTGGCCAAAAAGTTTTTCATGTAAACTTTTGAACCCTCTAGCTGTGCCGCGGCTTTGGTGGGACCGAAGATTACCAATCCTCTTGCCTTGAAAACATCAACGATCCCCTCGCTCAATGGGCCTTCGGGACCGACAATCGTCAAATCGATCGCGTTATCAAGGGCGAATTGGGCAAGCTCATCAAAATCGCTGAGGGCTACATTCTCACCCAGCATCGGCGTTGCACCATTACCGGGAGCAAAGTAAACTTTTTCAACGACACTGTCTCGCGTCAATACTCTTCCGATTGAAAACTCACGCCCGCCACTGCCGATTATCATTACACGCATACACACCCCGTTTAAATAAAAATAATACCCTTTTAAAATACCAAAAAAAATTGCTATTTTAAAAGCATAAGACCCCGTATCGCGTAATTATAACCGCTTAAAGCATAGGTGTGCATTAAATCATTAAAAGAGGGATTCATTCACAGGGATGTAATTTATGTGAGAAAAAGAGGGGAATAAAATTCCCCCTCTGCACCAAAAGGAGCGTAAGTGCTCCCTTTTTTAGCAAGAACACGGCGCTTGCCCTTTAGAGGCT
>JAUPLR010000157.1 GCA_030836825.1 Campylobacterota bacterium | reverse complement strand
GAGAGTCCCATCGGACTTTGAAGAGGCTGAAATAGCGACGCCGAAGCTTGAAGTAACCCCCCCTAGCGTACTTCCAAGATCAACAGTAATGGGCGAACCATCATTGTTTAATGTCGGTATATTTGAACTTTGCAAAAGCCCTGCGGCAGTAAATAAGGCATTTCCTTGCTGTGTGTCATAAGTAACTTGCCCGTCATTGGACGTGACCGTTGCAGAGATGTCCCATGCGATTCCAGAATCGGGCTGAATAGCGCTTTTTGTAAACACGAGCTTGACGCGGTTGTGGTTGCTAGCGCCGCTTATGGCATCAGCACTCATAGTTCGAGTTGCATTATCTTGGCCTAGATTACCATAAAAGCTTGTTGTGGTAGTAGGTTGCACAGGATAGGCAAGTTTGGTTGGAAATTCAAGAGGCACTTGTGAATCAGATGCTGCAAAGGGTACGTCTGTGGTGGCTGTATTGAGGACAAAGGCACCCAGCATATCGGTTGCATTTGGATTTACCGTAAGTGACTTTTCATAATCATTTGTGGTATCGTAGGAAAAATTGCTAAGCATTGTCCCTGTAACGTACATTCCATCAGCGGTGGTTAGACGAGCAGTTGAGGAATTGATGTCTCCAGGCGTTTTTTGATATTCGTCAAAAACAAAATTCCCTGCACGGGTAAAATAATTATCAGATCCATTGGAAACCCCAAACCATCCGTTTCCACTGAGAGAAAGATCATTAAATCGATCAGTATTGATCGTTGTGCCAGTCGTGGTGTTAAGAGTAGTGGCTTGGAGGCGAACTCCTGCTTCAACGTCGTTAGAAGTAGGTGTTTGTGCGCCGGCACCGGTTATCTTTTCTGAAAGGAGTGAAGCAAACTCGGTACTAGACCCACGGTAGCCGATGGTATTAACGTTGGCTAAATTATCCGAAACAACATCAATACCGTATTGATGCGTTTGTATTCCGGATAACCCTGCATAATATCCCTGTGTCACGATCAGCCCCCTACGATCTCTTTGATTGATTCAAACGGCACATAGCTCGAGCCCATTTTAACGGAGGCTTTGCCATTGTCGAAGCGCACTGACTCAATCGGATAGGTTCCGACGCGTGAAGTGCGATCTTGTCCGGTTGAATCGGTATAGGCAGCTTCAGCATAATAGATTCCGGCATTTACGGTATTCCCGCCATCATCCGCCCCGTTCCAACTGTAGGGATGAGTCCCTGCTGACATGGCGTCAATGGGAATGGTTTTGATTGTATCTCCATTCACGTCCATAATTTTTACAGAACCATTTTTGACATCTTGTGGAAAATAAAGCTCAAAATCAGTACTCTTCCCTTCTTCAAAGACAACGGCATTGCTGCCTGTGTCCGCAATTTTTCCTATGGCGGAAATGGTAGAAAACTGCATCGACGCAGCCAGAGAAGTTGCGAGATCCGCCAGCGATTTATTGGTATTTTCTGCAGATTCAAGCGTTGCAAGCTGTGATGTCTGCGTCAAAATCTTTTCACTGTCCATCGGAGAGGTAGGGTCTTGGTACTTGAGTTCCAAGAGCAACAGTTTGAGAAAATCGTCTTTTCCTAAAATACCGTTTGGATTGACCGCGGTGGATGGGCTTGCGGTAGTAGCGGCGTTTTGACCTAGTGCATCGATTGCCATAATAGTCTCCTTGTGTTACGCGTAATGCGGAATGATGATTTCAAGAGCGCTTAGCTCTTCACTGCTGTGCTGAAGTTCTTCGAGTGACTGGTATGCACGAAAGCGATTTTCATTTTGCTGCTGTTGCTGTTGTGAGTTTTGCTGTTGATTGTCTGAGCTGCTCATAAAATTCATGGTCGCGTTTGTCACCCCTTGTTGTGCGAGCTGTGTTTTGAGTTCCGTTGCATTGTGCGCTAAAAAGGCAACGCTGGCCGTATTATTCGATTGGATAGTAACATGGACGTTGTTGCCGCGCTGTATGAGCGTCACGTCCACCTCACCCAGACGTTCCGGATTAAGTTTCATCGTGAGGCGGGTGAAAGGAGGTTTATAGCTCTCAGCCGCTTCTTTGAGGTCGATGGCAAAATGGCGCATGCTTTGGACGGCTTCTTTGCTCTTGACCTCAAGCGAGTCCGCTTTAAGTGGCTGATGGCTTTTCCCTGCTTCCGTAAGGGGTTTGATGTCTTCTTTTTCCTTAAGAATTTCTCCCTCTGTGTTTCCACGCAAGAGATTGCTCAACGCGTCCGTATGAACAGCAGCTACGAGAGGCTTCGGAAACTCTTTTAATACCTCTTTTGGAGCCTCCATTGCAATATCAGGAGCTTTGTCTAAACTTTTTAATAAAGTCTGGAGCGGATGAACAGGGACCTTGGCAGATTCTTTAGAGAGTTTTGCATCCGCATCTGCGGCTTTGGCCTCCATGGATTTGGTGTCGATAGGTTTGGCTTCCATTGGTCTAGCATCGATAGGTCTAGTATCGATAGATTTGGCTTCCATCGGCTTAGCTTCTTTGAGCAGCTGCACGATCGCTTCAAATCCTTTGGTGTTTTCCAAAGGCGTCTCCTTTAGGGGTCCTTTGTGTTCCAATAGGGGTTTTGTCAGGAGATGAGTTGGCAGCTCTTTGAGGGGTTTTTCCAAATCTTTATCCACCGTAGAGAGGGTAATTTCAGTTAAATCAATGCCTATCTTGTGTGCGAGTTCAACAAGCCCTATCAGTGTTTTAGGGAGGGCTTTTTCATCGGCTTTAAGCTCAGGGGATTTTTCCGTAATGGCATTTTTGAGGTAGTCCTTGGCTTTGCTGATGAGAGAATGAACCTGATCATTGCTTAGGACATTGACCAGCTCTTTTGGAAAAACTTTTGATTCGTCGTCTTTTCCCATTAACAATTCAGCTAACCCCTTGGCACTGAGTTGTTTGGTATCAATGGGCTTTAAATCGGTTGATTTGAGTTCAGCCGTTTTTGCACTAATGATAGGCAAAGGTGCGGGAGCAGAGTCCTTCTTGGGATCAATAACTGCCGTAAAATTCGCTTTTTTAGGGGCTGATTTTCCGCTCTTTGTAGAGTCTATTTGAGTAGTAAGCAGCTGTGCAAACACATCGTTGGATTTATTGCCCTCTTTTGCGTTATTGGGTTTTTTTGATCCGCCCAACAACTCAATCAGAGAGGAAGAGGCTTTGTTTTCTTTGCTTTGTACGACCATAATGCGATCCTTGTACCAAAAGATAGATAGATGATAGAAGCAAGCAATAGTTATTCCATATAAGATATTGGACTCACTTAAACCATCCTTAACTTTTAAAAAGATATAATTCGCGAAAATCACGGCCTACCTATAAGGATATTCAGTGCAAAAAATTCGTAACATCGCCGTCATCGCGCACGTTGACCATGGTAAAACGACCCTAGTAGACGGATTGCTACAGCAATCTGGAACATTTGGCAGCCACGAGCAAGTCAATGAAAGAGCAATGGACTCCAATGCCCTTGAGAAAGAGCGTGGGATCACGATTCTTTCTAAAAACACGGCCATTCGTTACGGCGATCACAAGATCAACGTTATTGACACTCCGGGTCACGCCGATTTTGGTGGAGAAGTTGAGCGTGTTTTGAAGATGGTTGACGGGGCGTTGATCCTTGTTGACGCTTACGAAGGGGTTATGCCTCAGACCAAGTTCGTTGTTAAGAAAATGTTGGCGCTTGGGCTCAAGCCAATCGTTGTTATCAACAAAATTGACAAACCATCAGCAGATCCTGAGCGTGTAATCGATGAAGTATTTGATCTTTTCGTCGCAATGGACGCAACGGAAGATCAGCTTGATTTCCCAGTCATCTATGCTGCGGCACGTGATGGTATTGCGAAACTCGACATGGCTGATCCGGATGGTGACTTTACCTGTTTGTTCAATATGATTTTGGATAAAGTGCCTGAGCCACAAGGTGATCCTGAGAACCCAACACAGTTGCAAGTCTTTACGCTTGACTACGATAATTATGTGGGCAAAATCGGTATCGCGCGTATCTTTAACGGGCGTATTTCAAAAGGGGATAATATCCTCCTTGCGAAAGCAGACGGCGAATTGGTTAAGGGTAAAATCTCTAAACTTATCGGGTTTATGGGTCTGAACCGTATGGAAATCCAAACGGCTGAAGCGGGCGACATCGTTGCCCTTGCCGGTATTGAAACCGTAGACGTTGGGGATACGATTTGTGATCCTAACAACCCTATGCCACTTGATCCGATGCACGTTGAAGAGCCTACCTTGAACGTTTTCTTCTCGGTTAATGATTCTCCGCTTGCTGGGCAAGAAGGTAAACACATTACGTCTAACAAGATCAAAGAGCGTCTTGAAGCAGAAATGAACACCAATGTTGCAATGCGTTGTGAGGTAATCGGTGAGGGTAAATTCCAAGTCTCAGGACGCGGAGAGCTTCAAATCACTATTTTGGCAGAGAATATGCGTCGTGAGGGCTTTGAGTTCGGTATTGGCCGCCCTGAAGTTATCATACGTGAAATCGAAGGGGTCAAATGTGAGCCGTTTGAGCATCTTGTTGTTGATCTTCCTCAAGATTTTGCAGGAAGCATCATCGAGCGTTTGGGTCGTCGTAAAGCGGAAATGACAGCGATGGTTCCAATGGGTGAGGGCTTTACTCGCGTAGAGTTCGTTATTCCTGCACGTGGCCTTATCGGTTTTCGCGGACAATTCTTGACAGAAACGAAAGGAGAGGGTGTTATGAACCACTCTTTCTTGGAATTCCGTCCATACAGCGCAAGTGGTGTTGAGAGCCGTCAGTATGGAGCATTGACCTCTATGGAAGACGGTGTTACCTTGGCATTCTCTCTTGCAAACTTGCAAGAGCGCGGTGTGTTGTTTGTTAATCCTCAAACAAAAGTTTACAAAGGGATGATCGTTGGTGAGCATAGCCGTACCAATGACCTTGATGTAAACCCGATCAAAGGTAAAGCACAATCAAACGTCCGTTCATCGGGCGCTGATGAAGCGATCAAACTTGTTCCACCACGTGATATGAACCTTGAGCGTGCGTTGGAGTGGATTGAAGATGATGAGTTGCTTGAAGTAACTCCTTTGACAATTCGTATCCGTAAAAAATGGTTGGATCCAAACGACCGTAAGCGTTACGCTAAAAAGTAATACTTTTTCGTTACAGTAGTACCTCTCTCGTCATACCGAACTTGATTCGGTATCCATCCTTTTTTTGGATTCGCTGACCGTAGCACGGAATGACGGGAAAACTACTTCCCCATCTCCTTTCCCGCAATCATACCGCTAGCCCATGCAAAATTAAAATTATACCCCCCACGACGTCCTACAATATCCAAAACTTCACCCGCAAAATAAAGACCTTTAACCAATTTTGATTCCATTGTTTGTGCATTAATATCTTTGG
>JAUPLR010000156.1 GCA_030836825.1 Campylobacterota bacterium | reverse complement strand
AAGTTGGAATTCGGTTCAATCGGATTCAAAGCAACAGAAGCGGGACGTATTAACTCTCGCCAAATTGAAGCGGCTCGTATCTCAGCTACTCGTCACATTAAACGTACGGGTAAAATCTGGATTCGCGTTTTCCCTGCTAAACCGTTAACTGCCAAGCCACTTGAAGTGCGTATGGGTAAAGGTAAAGGTTCTGTGGATCAATGGGTTATGAACATTAAGCCAGGCCGTATTATTTTTGAAATGGGTGGTGTTGAAGAGACACTTGCTCGCGGTGCGTTAGCACTTGCTATGGCAAAACTTCCATTCAAAACAAAAATTGTTACTTTGGAGATGAGCAATGAATTATTCTGATTTGAATGGAAAAACAGCTGCTGAACTACAAGGTATGCTCAAAGAGAAAAAAATTGAGATTTTTACTTTGAAAATTAAGCAAAAAATGATGCAATTGACTAATACAGGCGAACTCCGCACTGCTAAAAAAGACATTGCACGTATCAGCACCGCACTTAGTGCAGTGAAGTAAGGGCACAGCTATGACACATAAACGTGAAATTCAAGGTATCGTAGTATCTATCGCAGGAAGCAAAACAGCAACAATGGTTGTTGAGCGCCGCGTTATGCACCCACGTTACCATAAAACTGTAAAACGTTTTAAAAAATACATGATTCATGACGAAACGAGCCAGCTTAAAGTTGGTGATGAAGTCATCGCAATTGAGTGCCGTCCGATTTCTAAAAGCAAATCGTTCCGCCTTAAAACTCTTGTAAAAGGGGCAATAGCATGATACAAAGTTTTACTCGTCTAGCTGTTGCTGATAATACTGGCGCAAAAGAGATCATGTGTATTAAAGTTCTTGGCGGTTCAAAGCGTCGTTATGCAACAGTAGGTGATGTTATCATCGCTTCTGTTAAAAAAGCGACGCCAACCGGTAAAGTTAAAAAAGGTCAAGTCGTAACCGCAGTTGTTGTTCGTACGAAAAAAGAGATTCACCGTGAAAACGGTTCTTTAATTCGTTTCGATGAAAATGCAGCAGTTATTCTTGATAAAAAACGTGAGCCAGTCGGAACGCGTATTTTCGGACCAATCGGACGTGAAGTTCGTTACGGTGGTTTCATGAAAATCGTATCCCTTGCTCCAGAGGTTGTATGATGGCAAAATTTAATTTCAAAAAAGGCGACATTGTTGAAGTGATCGCCGGTGACGATAAAGGGACTAAAGCAGAATTGCTTCAAGTTATGCCTAAAAAGAATAAAGTAATCGTTAAGGGTGTTCGCGTCGCGAAAAAAGCGATCAAACCTAGCGAGCAAAATCCACAAGGCGGATTCTTGAACAAAGAGATGCCGGTTCATGCATCAAATGTCCGTAAAGTGGAGGCGTAATCATGGCACGTTTAAAAGATAAGTATCTTGCACTTAAGCCTGAGCTTCAAACCGCTCTTGGTATTGCAAATGTTATGCAGCTTCCAAAACTTGAAAAAGTCATTATCTCAGTGGGTTGTGGTTTCGCAATGAAAGACAACAAATTGATCCAAAGTATCCAAGATACGATTAGCAACATCGCCGGTCAACGTGCGGCAGTTGTTGTTGCGCGTAAATCGGTTGCGGGCTTTAAAGTACGTGAGGGAATGCCGGTTGGTGTTAAAGTTACACTGCGTGGCGCTCAAATGTACGATTTCATGGACAAATTGATCTCTGTATCACTTCCTCGTATGAAAGACTTCCGTGGTATTCCACGTAACGGTTTTGACGGTCGCGGAAACTACAACTTCGGTCTTACCGAGCAGTTGATTTTCCCTGAAGTTGATTACGATTCAATCATGCAAATTCACGGGATGAACATCACTGTGGTAACCTCTGCAACCGCTGACAAAGATGCGTATAAGCTTCTTGAGATGCTTGGTATGCCGTTTGCAAAAGGAAGAGAATAATGGCTAAAAAGTCAATGATCGCGAAAGCGGCGCGTACGCCTAAGTTCGCAGTTCGCAGCTATACTCGATGTCAGATCTGTGGTCGTCCACACTCTGTTATCAGTGATTTTGGTATTTGTCGCATATGCTTTCGTAAGATGGCAAATGAAGGGTTACTCCCAGGCGTTAGAAAGTCAAGCTGGTAAGTCCGGCTCGATACTCCTAATAGTTAGATAAGGAAAATAAATGATTAATGATCTAATCTCGGATTCGTTGACTCGTATCCGAAACGCGGCAATGCGCCGTTTGGATTCAACAACATTGATGCATTCAAAAGTTGTTGAAGCAGTTGTCGGCATTTTGGCGGACAAAGGTTACATTGAGAGCTATAACGTTGTTGAAAACGGCGTTAAAAAAAGCATCAATGTTGTATTAAAATACGACAATGGTCGTACTGTTATTAACGAAGTAAAGCGTGTTTCCAAGCCGGGACGTCGTGTTTACAAAGGTAAAGATGAACTGAAGCGTTTTAAAAACGGTTACGGTACGATTATTGTTAGTAGCTCAAGAGGGGTTCTTCCTAACGACAAAGCTTTCGAGCTTGGCGTTGGCGGCGAAGTCCTTTGTACGATTTGGTAAGGGGATAAGATGTCACGTATTGGAAAACTTCCTGTTTCTATCCCGGCTGATGTGAAAGTCACCATCGATGGTGCTGTTATTAGCTTTGCAAAAGGCGCATTAACACACACTCTTGATACCAAAGAGAACTGTATCTTTACATTTGAAGATAACGTTTTGACGTTTGCTACCAAATCTGAAGGTCGTGCTGATCGCGCATTTTGGGGCACTTACCGTGCTTTGGCTGCCAACATCGTCACGGGTTTAACTACTGGTTACGAGAAAAAACTCGAAATCAATGGTGTCGGTTACCGTGCTGCTGTTGAAGGCGCTGTTTTGAAATTGCAATTGGGTTTCAGCCACGATATTCTTTTTGATATCCCAGCTGGTCTTACCATCGCAGTAGAGAAAAACGTTATTAGCATCAAAGGGGCCGATAAGCAACAAGTTGGGCAAATTGCAGCTGTAATTCGTTCATTCCGTCCTCCTGAGCCGTATAAAGGCAAAGGTGTTAAATATTCTGATGAGACTATCCTGCGTAAAGCCGGTAAGACATCTAAGAAATAAGGGGCGATGAAATGACAGCTAAAACACTCAAAAATAAAGCGGCTAAGCGCCTTCAGCGTAAACGTCGTATTCGCTCTAAAATCTCAGGATGCGCGACTTTGCCACGTATCTCAGTCTTTCGCTCAAACCGTTACATCAGCGCTCAAGCGATTAATGACGAAGCAGGGGTAACTCTTGCCGCGGTACACTCAAAAACTTTGGGTCTTAAAGCGAACATCGAAGACGCGGCAAAAGCAGGCGCGGTATTTGCTAAAACCCTAAAAGATGCTGGAATCAATGAAGTTACGTTTGATCGTAACGGATTTGTCTATCACGGTGTTGTAAAATCATTTGCCGAAGCACTTCGCGCGAATGAAATCAAGTTTTAGGGGCTGATGAATGAATCCGATTAATAGAGAAGAATTTTCAGAAGCGATCGTAAATATTGGTCGTGTAACAAAAGTTGTAAAAGGTGGTAGACGTTTTCGTTTTACAGCTCTTATCGTTGTAGGTAACAAAAAAGGTACCGTCGGTTATGGAGTAGGTAAAGCGAAAGAAGTTCCCGATGCTATTCGTAAAGCGGTTGATGAAGCGTTCAAAAATCTTACAGAAGTTAAGATCAAAGGCACTACTATTGCTCACGATATCGAAGTAAAATACAACGCAAGTCGTATTTTGCTTAAACCAGCATCTGAAGGTACAGGAGTTATCGCCGGTGGCGCTACTCGTCCTGTTCTTGAGCTTGCTGGAATCCAAGATATTCTTACGAAATCTTTGGGTTCAAACAATCCAAACACCGTGGTTCGCGCAACAATCGATGCGCTTTCACGCATCAAAGGATAAGCAATGTCACTCGAAAATCTTACACCTGCTGAGGGTTCTACCCACAGCAAAAAACGTCTTGGTCGTGGCGCTGCAAGCGGTACGGGTAAAACTTCCGGTAAAGGTCACAAGGGTCAGAAAGCTCGTGGAGGTTACAATGAAAAGCGTAACTTTGAGGGTGGACAACAACCTCTTGCTCGCCGTTTACCAAAAATTGGGTTTACGTCACGCGTGATTAAACCAACCGTTATCAATGTTGAAAAAGCGAAAGAAGTAGCAGCGCTTACTGAAATCACAATGGAAACAATTCGTAGCGTACACCGTTTGAAAAAATCGGTTGTAAAAGTTAAACTCGTTGGCGCAAGCGCTAAAGATTTAGCTAGCAAAATCAAAGACGAAAACGTTACAACAACTGGTAACTAAGTGAACCAACAGCTTGTAAACAAGATCTTAATTACGATCGGTTTTCTCTTTGTGTTCCGACTATTGGCATACGTGCCAGTACCGGGTGTTGACACTGCCGTAATTGCTGCTTTTTTTGATACACACCAAGCAGATGCGTTAGGTCTCTTTAATATGTTTAGCGGTAATGCCGTAGAACGTCTTTCAATTATCTCCCTTGGTATCATGCCCTACATCACCGCATCCATTATTATGGAACTTTTAGCAGCTACTTTTCCGACGTTAGGCCAAATGAAAAAAGAGCGTGACGGCATGGTTAAGTACATGCAGATTATCCGTTATGCGACCATCGCTATTACGGTTGTTCAAGCAGTCGGTGTCAGTGTCGGTCTGCAAAATATGACAGGTAAAGACGGCAGCAGTGCTGTTTTGGTGGATCATAACACCTTTATGTTGCTGGCTACCGTTTCTATGTTGGCAGGTACGATGTTGATCATGTGGATTGGTGAGCAAATTACTCAAAGCGGTATCGGAAACGGGGTCTCTTTGATTATTTTTGCAGGGATTGTTTCGGCAGTTCCAAGCGCTGTTTCACAGGCTATTGTCATGGTTAATACGGGAGCAATGGGCTTTATCTCTGTACTTGCGATTCTTGCGTTGGTAATGGTGACCGTATTGGTCATTATCTATGTGGAACTTGGCGAACGTCGTATTCCGGTTACCTATGCGAAAAAGACCTTGTTGCAAAATCAAAATAAACGGGTAATGAACTATATTCCGATTAAAGTGAACTTATCCGGCGTTATCCCCGTTATTTTTGCTTCTGCTATCTTGATGTTTCCGGTAACGGTTTTATCAAGCAGCACGAATCCGTCGGTACAAGCTATTGCGGATATTTTGAGCCCAAGTAACTATTTCTTTAATTTTCTACAATTTTTGTTTGTGGTCTTTTTTGCTTATTTTTATGCATCGATTGTTTTTAATGCAAAAGATATTGCGGATAACCTCAAGCGTCAAGGTGGATTTATCCCAGGGGTACGTCCTGGAGAATCTACCAAAGAATTTTTGAATACAACTGCGGGTCGTTTGACTTTCAGTGGTGCTATATACTTGGGTCTTGTCGCAACATTGCCTTGGGTTATTTTAAAAGCGATGGGGGTGCCTTTCTTCTTCGGAGGAACGGCAGTTCTAATCGTGGTACAAGTAGCCCTAGATACGATGCGACGTATCGAAGCGCAGATTTATACGAGTAAATACCAAACCCTTAGTGCAGTTGGCCTCTAAAATGGCCATTGCGCTTCGTAAAGCCAATGAAATAGAAAAACTGCGTGCTGCGAATAAAATCGTTGGGGCAACGTTAGAGCTGTTGGCTTTGCACGCAAAACCGGGAATGTCTCTTAAAGAGCTGGACGCTATGGGAGAGGATTATATCCGATCGCAAGGCGCACGACCCTCCTTTAAAGGTCTCTACGGATTTCCAAACGCCGTTTGCATTTCTCTTAACGATGTTATTATACATGGTGTTCCCACGGACTATGTGCTTCAAGAGGGAGATGTGATCGGATTTGACGTTGGGACGGAAAAAGAGGGCTATTTTGGAGATGCGGCAATATCGGTAGGGATTGGGAAGATTTCTAGCGTTGATGAAGCCCTCATTGCGTGTGCGAAAGACACCCTTTATCACGCCATTGACATTGTTCGTGATGGAATGCATTTTAAAGAACTTTCGCACGCTATGGAAAAATTTATTCTTTCGCGCGGTTTTGTACCGTTGAGAAATTTTTGTGGGCATGGTATTGGTAAAAAGCCGCATGAAGAACCGGAAATTCCTAATTATTTGGATGCGCCAAACCCCAAAGCAGGTCCGAAAATTAAGAACGGTATGGTTTTTTGTCTGGAACCGATGATATGTCAAAAAGAAGGTGCTTCCAAGATTTTGGCCAATGGCTGGGATGTGGTAAGTACAGATGGGCTTAGAGGCTCTCATTACGAGCATACGGTTGCGATTATCAACGGTAGAGCTGAAATTTTATCCATTTCATAAAGGAAATTTTTATGGCAAAAGATGATGTCATCGAAGTAGACGGAAAGATTGTTGAGGCTCTACCAAACGCAACTTTTCGTGTTGAGTTACCAAATGGGCACGTTATATTATGTCACATAGCTGGAAAAATGCGCATGCATTACATCAAGATCTTGCCGGGGGACACCGTGAAAATTGAACTCACCCCATACAGCCTTGATAAAGGACGAATAACGTATCGCTACAAGTAAACAAATTCTGCTATTGCAGGATTTGTCCATTATTACTATAATTGTGCACTTTATTAAAAAGAGAGCGCATGCATCGAGAACTTCACCACCCTCTTATTGAATCTTTAATTAATACCCTCCGAGACGATTCCATTGATGCTTTTGTATTTCGCCATACCATTAAAGAAATAACAAAACTGCTGTTATACGAAGCATTGCGTGAAGCGCCATTAACCCCAAAAAAAGTACCAACATGGAATGGCGTAAAGGAGTATGGCTACATCAAAGAAGAGGAAATAGTCGTTGTGTCGGTTTTGCGTGCTGCACTGCCTATGCATGAAGCTGCGATTGACACTCTGCGTAGCGCTGTATCGGGTTTTTTGGGCATTAAGAGAGATGAAATTACCCATAAAAGTGTATTGTACTACGATCGCGTAGGAGATTGTACGGGAAAAAAAGTGATATTGGTTGATCCTATGGTAGCCACTGGAGGATCCTTGTGCGATGCGATTAAGGTATTGAAAGCAAAAAATGCAGACACCATTTATACGCTTAACGTTATTGCTTCGCCTGAGGGAATAAATACGGTTATGAAGGTGTATCCCGATGTGGAGATGCTTATTGCTAAGATCGATGAAAAACTAAATGATGACAAGTTTATAATGCCAGGGTTGGGGGATGCGGGGGATAGGGCCTATAATACGCTCTAAAAGGTAAGCGGGGGAAGATCCCGCTTTGAGAGAACTATTTAATAAAACTGCAGCAATAATCGCTGATGGTTTTGACTTTAAGATGAAAGGCACTGTTCGCACTTACTTCAAAACTTTGGGGACCGGTGATCGTAATCCATGTGTCATTTCCGGGAAGCTGTACTTCCATCTCTCCGCTCATGATTTCCATGATCTCTTTGTTGCCTGTGTTAAACGTATATTCACCCGGCAACATAATTCCTAGGGTTTTCATACTACCATCTTCAAAGTGCAGTGTACGACTGGTTACTTTTCCGTCGAAATAAATATTGGCTTTTTTATCAGCGGTTACGTTTGTGAATTGTGTCATTGCGTTCCTTTTTTATTTATTGTAATGGATTGAGTTGCTGTTTGACTTTTTTTGGCAAATGGGCAAATGGAAATGCCGTATCCGTACGAACTACGCCATTTTCTGTAATGGTCACTTCCAGCGTATTGGTATCGCGATTATAGCTAACAAGATTGATAAGCATGTCCCCCTCAATGTAGCTAATGCGACGTGCAACGAGGTGACTAAATGATGAATGTTTAGGTCTAAATCCCATAGATTCCGTTCTCCTTTATGGTTATTTTACCGCCATCGCTTAATTCGGTTAGGGCTGCTTTGAAATTCTTTTTACTCAAACCAAAGGCTTTTTGGATAAGTTCTGCGTCACTTTTATAGTTATAGGGGAGCATCCCGCCGTTTTGTTGAAGCATAGCGCAAATTTTTGCAGCGGCATTACCGGCTTTGGCTTTGCCGATCATTTGCAATGAGAGATCGAGTTTGCCGTCTTCACGGCGTTGTTTCACAAAACCATTTTTAATATCTCCGATGCGAAGGACCTCAAAGATTTCATTGCTGTAGAGCATTCCTTCGTAGGCATTGTCAACGATCGCTTTATATCCCAAAGGCGTTTTGGCGATAATCATAAACGTTACGGGCGTATTGGGATAAAACGTTTTGGGCGCAGAGACAAGGGCACTGCTGACTTTTTCCGTTCCCACAAGACGATTGGTACGCTCATCCAAAACGATGCGGACAATTCTCTTCTCCCCAATGCTAAACGGACGTTTTTGCAGCGCCTTGGGGACAAAAAGATCTTTAGGCAATCCCCAATTAACGAAAGCTCCGATAGCACTGATATCAACCACTTCCAAAAACGCAATTTCACCCAACATCGCTTTTGGTTTTGCGGTTGTGGCAACGGGGCGATCTTCGCTGTCAGTGTAGACAAATACCTCGAGAGTATCCCCAATGTGCATAGCATCTGTCACGTATTGGTTGGGTAAAAGGACATCGCCCTCATCCATGGTTTTTAAAAAAAGTCCAGGCGTCGTGTCGCGATCGATAATGAGGAGATTGATTTCCCCAATTTTTAGTGTTTCATTCATAAGTGACATTATATCGGGTTATCATGCCCAAACTCTACTGATTTTCGCTAAAATACAACTATGAAGCTAACAGAAGAACTAAAAAACGCTATTGTTGAGAGATTAATGCCATTAAAGCCTGAGAAGATTGTGTTGTTTGGCAGTTATGCGTATGGCGAGCCAGATGAACATAGTGACCTTGATTTGTATGTGGTAACCTCGGATGAGTACATACCTCAAAATTGGCGTGAAAAAAGTGCTATTTTCTTAAAGACGATTAAAGCGCTAGATGATATTCAAAAGCACATCCCGATTGATCTTATTGCACACACAAAACCAATGTATCAAAAATTTATCGAATTAGATGGGATGCTAAGCCGCAAAATTTTTCGTGAGGGGATTTCACTCATATGAGATCATTAAGCGCAGAGTGGCTTAAAGCAGCACATGATGATTTAGCAGTAATCGAGAAAATTATTAATGAAGAATCATTGTCTTATATGGTTGCTTTTCATGCACAACAATGTATTGAAAAAAGCTTGAAGGCAATGGGTGAAGAAAAGCAACTCGAAATTCCAAAAATTCATAAGTTAAAAACACTTTCCATGCGGGTTGGCATCGATTTATCACTTTTTGATAATGCGGAAGATTATCTTCATCTATTGGATGAATTGTATATTGAATCACGGTATCCTGGAGATTTTGGATTATTACCTAGTGGAAAGCCAACACAGCAAGATGCCAAAGAATTTTATGATTTTGCAAAAAGCATTTATGAGATGGTAAACAATGAGCTTTGATACGGTTTAAATGCGCATTGTAATCACAGGAGCCAGCAGCGGTTTGGGGAAGCATCTGGCTCTTGGCTATGCGTCAAGCGACAATGAGTTAGTTCTCTTGGCGCGGCGTCAGGAGAAGCTAGAAGAGGTAGCCGTGCAATGCAGGCTGCGAGGGGCTAAAGTAGAGACGATTGTTTCGGATGTGAATGATTTTGATGTAATGCACACCATTGGGACGCGATTGGCCCAAACACAGATTGACCGAATAATTTTAAATGCGGGTATTTCCGTAGGACATTCAGGTGGGGTAACCTCTTTTGAGGATTTTCACCGCCTTTTTCAAACCAATTTTTTAAGCGTACATGCTTTGCTGGAGCCCATAATACCCAAGATGATGGCGCAAGAATCGGGAGAGATTGTTTTTATCTCTTCTCTCGCATCTTTGATGTCCATGCCGACTTCAGTGGCTTACAGCAGCTCAAAACGCGCGCTCAATGCGTATGCCGAGGGGTTACGGTATCAGTTAAAACCCCATGGTATTGAGGTGATGACCATACTACCCGGGTTTATTGATTCTGAGATGACACAAAAAAATAGTTTTAAGATGCCGTTTTTACTTACAACCGATGCCGGAGTTAAACGAATTATGCACGCAATTGCGAAAAAAAAGCGTTTTTACCCATTTCCGTTGAGATTTTACTTGATGATCAGAGGGACGCTATTGCTTCCGCAGTTCTTAAGTGACAGGATTGTAAACTACGCTAATTTTAAAAAGGGCGCATAGCCTGAACTTCGGGGAATTATCAGATGGTTATCGACAGTGTTTGTACCTATTGCGGCGTAGGGTGTGATATTTCTGCGGAAGTTGAAGATAATAAAATTGTAAAAATTTTTGCAAAAGAAGAAGGGGTAGTCTCTCAAGGGCGCCTTTGTATTAAAGGAAAAGAAGGGTGGAATTTTGTCACTCATACGAAGCGCCTGCATAATGCACGAGTACGTATATCCTTTTTAAATGCCAATGCAGCACTTTTTGCGGACTTGGATATGGACTATCTCGAGCCGGTTGACCATGATTTTTATGAGATCAGTTATGAAAGTGCGTATGAAATAGTGGCACGCAAGCTCAAAGAGATTACCGATAAGCACGGCTCACATTCGTTCGCTTCTATCGGCGGAGCGCGTACAAGCTGTGAGAGTGCCTTCTTGTTTCAGCACTTTACGCGTAATGTCGTGGGCTCTCCACACGTCGATAACTGCGCACGCGTATGCCATTCGCCCTCGCTTAGGGGGATGCGCGTGACGATAGGTGAGGGGGCGGTTACCAATCCATTTGACGATGTCTATGAAACCGAATTTATAGTGGTTATGGGATCCAATACGACGGAAGCCCATCCAATCGCTGCCAATCGTATGCTGGATGTAATCAAGGACAAGGGGATAGAACTCGCTGTTTTGGATGTACGCCGTATTCAGCTTTCTAAATCGGCAACGCACCATTTGAGTATTCCGTATGAAGCCAATCTTATGATGCTGAACATGATGGCGTATGTCATTATTTCCGAAGATTTGGTCAATGTAGAATTTATAGCAAGCCGTACAAAAGGCTATGAAGAATACAAGCAGGCTATTTTGGAAGATCCTTATGCCAATCCTGATTTCCTTCTTCAAATACCGGAGTATGCGTCACTTGCGCAAGAGATTCGCACGGTAGCACGTAAATACGCCACACGTAAAAGCCTTTTTTTCTGGGGGCTTGGGATTACGCAACATTTGGACGGATCGTATGCGGCTATGGCAATCACCCACCTTGCGTTGATTACGGGAAATATTGGAAAACGCGGTGCGGGGCTTATGCCTCTTCGTGGACAAAACAATGTTCAAGGGGTATGCGATGTTGGGATGTTGCCGTATTATGCTCCTGACTATCAACCCCCAAAAGAGATTGGAATGATGACCCCTGATTTGATCAACGCAATGCTTGAAGGGGGGATTAAAGCGGTATTTACTATGGGTGAAGACATTGCGCATATCCACCCAAATCAGAATAAAATTCACGCTGCACTCAAAAATCTTGATCTTCTAATCGTGAATGAGTTGTTTGATAATGAAATCACCAAATTTGCCGACATTATTTTTGGTGTCAAAAGCGCTTATGAAAAAACGGGCGTGTACGTCAATGCCGAGCGTAGATTGCATCTCTCACAGCCGCTTATCAATGTGACGATGCCCGATGATTGGGAAGTAATCGCGGAGATTTCAAAGCGTTACGGGACAGATTTTGGTTACAAGAGTTCAAAAGATGTCTGGAACGATCTTCGTATTGCCGCGCCGATACGTTTTGGGGGGGCGAGTTATGAGAAGCTTGAAGTTAATCGGTTGCGCGGGATGCAATGGCCGGTTCAAGAAGAAGACACTCCGGTATTGCATCTCCACGATTTCCGTACAAAAGACGGAATGGGAGCGTTTTGTTATAAACAGTATGAGCCTCGGGGGCAAGTCGCTGAATTGTTAATTGATCCTATATATAAGGGTTATTACCTTACAACAGGGCGCGTTTTGGTTCACTACAACAATGCCTCTCAAACCAATCGTTGTGAAAAACTCAGCCGTAGCTACAGTGAAGATGTGTTGCTTGTGAGCGTCGATGATGAAGAGATTTTTGAAGCCAATGACCATGTAGTACTCAAAAGCGAATACGGACAAAGCGCCCCTTTACGTGTAAAAGTAAGCTCCACCATTAAAAAAGGGACGCTGTTTACGACGTTCCATCATGCCAAGAGCAAAGTCAACTTTTTGTTTGGGGATGAGCATGACGAGCTGATAAAAACAGCACGTTTTAAATCGATCAAAGTGGACATCGTTAAACCCAATTATCTGGATTAAGAGTGCATACCAAGGCAAAAGGAGACCTTGCCGAAGAACGTGCTTGCGAATATCTTGTGAGCTTGGGATGCAGAATCATCGATCGAAATGTTTACAACCGCTTTGGGGAAATAGACGTTATTGCGTTCAAGAGCAACGTCCTTCATTTTGTAGAGGTAAAAAGCGGCACGACCTACGAGTCCGCCGTCAATAACATCACCCGCCCCAAGCTCCAAAAACTTACCCGCACCATTCAAACGTATCTCCAACAAAAAAAATTCAATGGCGATTATTGCATTGATGCTTTGATTGTGTCGGATAAAGGGATAGAGTGGATTGAAAATATCACGTTATAGCGATTAGTTGAAAAAATTGATGCGATTTTAGTAATAAGTAGTTTTAAAGAAAGGGGCGATATAATAGCCCAATATAAACCTAAATCAAGGAACTACAATGGGCAAATACGTTGAATTAACGGCATCAAATTTCGGAGAGATTACAAAAGAAGGCGTTGCGCTTGTTGACTTCTGGGCGCCGTGGTGCGGACCTTGTCGTATGATTGCTCCGGTGATTGAAGAATTGGCAAACGACTTTGAAGGAATTGCGAAAATCTGTAAGGTAAATACAGATGAAGAGCAAGACATCGCTGTAAAATACGGTATCCGTTCTATCCCTACAATCCTTTTCTTCAAAAATGGTGAAATGGTAGATCAAATGGTCGGTGCCGCTTCTAAGCAAGCGTTCACTGACAAAATCAACTCACTTTTATAGTATCTTGACCCTTTTGGGTCAAACCTCTCCCCTTTTATTTTTAATACTTCTTCTCTTAGCCTAAAAGTTTTCTAAAATGATTTTTTTTCAGTTGGATTTGTGGTATTGCTTAACTACAAAAGTGTATGATACGTGTAGCTAGAATAACAAAAAGTAGAGGGTTTTTGATGTTGGATTGTGCAATTATTGGTGGGGGACCAGCAGGTCTTACCGCAGGCTTATATACGACTCGTGGCGGATTGGGTGATGTCGTCATGTTTGAAAAAGGGATGCCGGGTGGTCAAATCACTATGAGCTCCGAGATAGAGAACTATCCCGGGGTTACAGGACATAATCTCAGCGGAATGGATTTAATGATTCCATGGCCAGAGCAGTGCCAGCGTTTTGGGTTAAAGCACGAAATGTCCGAGGTGACACGCGTTTCTCGCAATGAGGACGGAACGTTTGTTATTCACAAGTCCGATGGAAGCACTAATACTGCCAAAAGCGTGATTGTGGGCACTGGTTCGACGCCTAAGCGCGCAGGATTTATTGGGGAAGATAAATATTTTGGCCGTGGCGTCAGTACGTGTGCGACGTGCGATGGTTTTTTCTATAAAGGCAAAGAAGTAGCCGTTATTGGCGGTGGTGATACGGCTCTTGAAGAGGCTTTGTATTTGGCTAAGATCTGTTCAAAAGTGTATCTGATTCATCGTCGTGATACGTTTCGTTCCGCTCCAAGTACGATTGAGCGTGTAAAAACTACAGCGAATATCGAGCTGGTTTTGAATGCTTCTCCCCAAGAAGTAGTGGGCGATGCCATGGGCGTGACGGGGATTCGCGTTGCGCTTAAAGACGGTTCCACTCGTCAAATTGATGTACCGGGGGTGTTTGTCTTTATTGGAAATAACGTTAACAATCAAGTGCTTATTCAAGAAGACGGGAGCTTTTTGTGTGATATGAATGCTGCTGGCGAAGTGATTGTGGACATTAGCATGAAGACATCCGTTGCCGGATTATACGCGACCGGTGATATGCGCATTGCTGCGCCAAAACAAGTCGTCAGTGCTGCTGGGGATGGTGCGGTAGCGGCTCTTCAGGCAATTGCCTACGTCGATGAGATAAGCCACCACTAAACGCTAAGGCGATACAATACGGTTTTACCATTGTGAACGGGAGATGACCATGATTAGAGTAGGTGTATTTGGGGCGGGTGGACGCGTCGGGAAATTAATTATTGATGATTTGCATCATGAGAGTGAGATCTCTTTAGGTGCGGTTTATGTCCGTGATGAGCTAAATTTTTCGATAGATCCAGCTGTTTTGGTTACAAACGATATGGCTACTTTACTCAAAGGGTGCGATATTGTCATCGACTTTTCGCTACCGGAAGCGACACAACTCTTGTTGGAGTGCGCGATGGAACACCCGACCCCGATTGTCATCGGTACAACAGGTTTGGATGCCCATCAGATGAATTTGTTGAAAATGGCGAGTGAATCGATGCCGATTTTATACGCTACGAATATGTCCTTGGGGGTAGCACTTCTCAATAAGCTTGTACATACGGCGGCAAAAACACTCGAAGGTTTTGACATTGAAATCGTCGAACAGCATCATCGTCACAAAAAAGATGCTCCAAGCGGTACAGCATTGACGCTGGCGCATTCTGCGGCAGCTGGACGCAATTTGGATTTGGATGCCGTTCGTGTCAGCGGACGTGAGGGAAACATCGGTGAGCGTAGCCGTGATGAGATTGCGGTGATGGCACTGCGTGGAGGCGATATCGTTGGTCGTCATACGGTTGGATTTTACAATGATGGCGAATTTGTGGATCTGCACCATACGTCAACAAGCCGCAATACCTTTTCAAAAGGGGCAATTCGTGC
>JAUPLR010000155.1 GCA_030836825.1 Campylobacterota bacterium | reverse complement strand
CTGAATCAAGTATTCGTGATGTCGATTTTGCGGCGGAGAGTGCAAACTTCTCTAAATTCAATATTCTTGCACAAGCAGGTTCTTATGCTATGAGCCAAGCGAATGCGGTACAGCAAAACGTTTTAAAATTGCTGCAATAAATTAATCCCATTGAGTGCACGGTAACGGTGCACTGATTTCTTGGGAGTTTACTTTGTTTCGTTCATTTTGATGTGATTAATCAACTCAGATAGGGCTTCTTCTTCTTTCAGTGCTTTTGCTTTTAAATGCTCATATTTTTCATGATCAACGCTTAGCATTCGTTTTTTGGGTATGGTAATACGCTCTAACAGTTCAGGTGGCCATTGCTCAATTGCCTTTACCATGGTGCTAAACTGGGCATCAATTCCCCCTGCAATGACGAAAAGCCAGTAGCGGTGGCGCATGATCCAATCAATCAGTTTTGCTTTTTTTTCTATATCCGATTGAGGATGGCTGGTGTAGACCTCTGCTAAATCAAGTTCAAGATGAATCATAAAAGATTGAATGGTATCGAAGAACATTTGATTGAATTGTTTGCTGTCAATGATGTCTTTTATCTCATCCAATTTATCACTCAGAACTTGCAAATGGTCAAAATCTATCTCTTCAAGCCTGTTGGTTTCATTGAGTTCTACCAGCTTTTCAGAGGCATCTTGAATGTCGATAAAAAGATCTTCAATCATCTCTTGTTTATCAACCGCTTCTTGGAGGAATAGGTTTGTTTTTTCAACCATTTGTTGGATATTACGCGCTACTTCCTCCGCATCCGGGTAGTCAATAGACAGCGGCTGTTTTGTTAGGGAAAAATCAATGTACTTTTCGATAGCCTCGGCAAAAGGCATTTCGATCGCACCTGAGATTCGAGCTCCTCCTTGTGTAGCATTGATGGTGGTAATGAAGGATGCTGTTTTTTTGATGGTGTCTTGGATGGTGTTTCTAAAAATATTCCAATAGAAAGTCGTTCGGATGGTCCCCTCTCCTCCATATTTCAGAGTGAAGATATCATGCCCTTCAGGTTTTTCTTCATTAATGGTAAAGGTATGGTCTTGGGCGTGTGAGGTATTGTCTTCGCCAAACGCAAGATCTTGCCCAATAAAAATAATATTTTTAAAATCTAACATTACGGCGAGTTCATGCGCTAAATTTGCAGCACTCATACCGCTGCCTAGATAGCCATAATCATCAAATTCAAAATATTTTGTATAGCCGTGTGGACGCATCTGCAAGAATAAGTTTCCGCCTCTTATAGCGGTTTTGATTGCTTTATGGATAATGGAAACACACACAAAATTAACATCTTTTTGAAATTCCAACGCGTTGTTTTCAAAAAACTTTCCTGTTTCCGGTATGCGTTCAAGTACGGTTACAAAATCAGGCTTAATTCCATTTTTTTCTAAAATTGGGAAACTTGCATCGACGCTGATGATGGTTACGTGGTCTTGAATGCTTTTCAATAAAGGAATTTGTTTCGTCAAACTGGGTCCTGTTGAAACAATAATGACGGTGTCTCCCTGTCCTTTTCCAAAAATTTGTGTAAATTTTGGCCCTTTGATCATATCGGGCAGGTTGGTAAAATGGTGTTCTATCCCCATGAGAGAATCTATGGGACAGTTCCCGTGCCCCATGACTACTTGCAAAAGGGTCTCTGTTAACACGTGGGTTATTTTTGAGATGGTGTCATACGCGGTTTTTATATAATAGTCCGCAGATACTTCGAGTTCAAAAAGTTTAGCAAAAAGTTGACTTTCATGCTCGTTAAAATATTGGTAGGCATCCGTGAAATCAAATTCTTTTGTTGCTTCGATGATCAGTTTTTTGTCATATATTTCTTTTGAAAAATCTATCAAATTGAGAACAATGTACAATAACTCATAATTGGATTCAAATAGGACAATTCGTTTGACGGCAGGTGCGCCTAGCGCCATTTTTAAATAGATACCGTTGGCGATACCGTATACGTAGCGATAGTGGTACGTTGAGTGGCTTTCTTTCGCTTCACAGAGCGCTAAAACATCGACAACAGGGTTATCGTACATAAAAGAATGATTGTTTAGATCAAGAAGGTTTATGGCAACGGGATCTTCTCCTTGAAAAAGTTCAAATTGTTTGTTTTCTTGAATAGAGAAAATCTCAAGAGCCAAGGCGGAATTGACTGAAAAAAGAGCTTGAATATTTTTGCCATAAACGGTATCAAGTGAAATGGAGGTTTCATTCATATGGATTCCTTAGAATTGGTGGGAGATATGGGTAGGACGGTCTTTAGTATCTTTAGTGTTTTTAGGTAGGTGAGAAAATCCAACAAGAGTTTATCACGATATTTCCCTGCAACAACACTAACCCCTATGGGTAAACCATTTTTCCCTTTGAGAACAGGGATGGTAGCGGTGGGAAGCCCTAGGTAGGTCCAAATGAGATTGGCATCGGGAACATCGGGGGTTGTCAGTCCAATGGGAGCTTCATCGGCCGTAGCCAATGTGAGCAAAATATCATAGGATTCCATCCAGTCGTTAAATGCTACCGTTTCACGAGATTGTTTTTCCAATGCCTCTTGATACTGCTCTTTGGTGATTTTATTTCCCTCTTGGATAATAGCATAAAAGATGGGGCTCATCAGGGTGTGTTGGGCGTATTCGTCTTTGAAATAATAGGCGAGGGATTTATCGTAAATGCATTGATGCGTTGCGTGGATCGTATCACAAAATGAAGGTAACGTTGCCTCCTCGATCTGAAAACGAGGGGATTGCAGGGAAAAACACCATTGCTCAAAGGCCGTTTTTGCTGCATCAGAGGCAAGGTCCCATTTGGGATGCTTGACGATCCCGATACGAAATTTTTTCTCAGGAGCAGAGCGATAGTTATCGATGTGGCGATAAACGTACTCATAGTTCTCCCCGCGAACGCGGGATTCCTCAAATAGGAGGGCTAAATCTTCCACGCTGCGGGCGAAAAATCCGAGGGTATCGAGCGAATCGGTAGTTTTCAAAACCCCTATGCGAGGAAGCACACCAAACGTCGGTTTAAAGCTATAAATGCCGCAATAGCTTGCAGGACGGCTGATAGAACCGGCCGTTTGGCTTCCAAGTGCTACGGGAACCATCCCTGTCGCTACGGCAACGCATGAGCCGCTGGACGAGGTTCCGGGGCTGCGTGAGAGATCGTGGGGGTTACGGGTTTTGTTTTGATAATGGACGGCGAATTCGGCAGTGACCGTTTTGCCCAGCATGAGTGCGCCCGAGCGTCTGAGATAGTGAACCATGCGCGCGTCGTTTCCGGGGGTAAAGTCTTTCCAGATGGGGGAACCCATTTGTGTTGGCATATCATAGGTATTATAGATGTCTTTTATGCCAATAGGGATGCCGTAAAGGGGATAATCTGCTTGCGCCTAGGTGCTGATTTTCGTAAGCTGGGCTTGGATCACCTGTTCATCGATAAACTCCCATGCATTGACAATTGGATCGATTTCTGGGATTCGTTGTCGACTGGATTGTACAATCTCTTCAGGAGTAATGGCTTTTGATTGCAAGTGCTCCCGCAATTCGGTCGCAGTGAGATCGGTTAGGTTCATAGGCTCTCTTTGAATTTGCCCTGGCGCATCGCTTTGAGGACATTGGTATATTCTTCTTCGGTGATGTTTGCCATATCTAAAAATTCATCGAGGTAGGCCGGTCGTTGCTGATCGTACTTTTTAGCGACTTCAAACCCCTCTTCGCGTGTGAGAAGTCCCGCTCTTACGTCGGCACTTGCCTGATCCGTTCCCCGCCCAAAACCACGTTTGACAAACTTCATATGGTCGTGGAGCGTTTCAAATTTACACTCGTTACCTTTGAACCCCTTATAGTGGCCGGGACGGTGTTCTTCTCTCCAGCCGTACTCTTTTTTGATGAATTCCATTTGGCGCTCATCATCCCAAAAGAGATAATCCCCCAGATGCAGACCCACCACACCAACGCGTTGAATATCCTCATAGCTTGGAAGTGCGAAAGGGGCTAGATCTTTGCGGGTGATCTCTTCATCGATCATTTGTTCAGGAAAAAGTTTTGCGGAAACTTTGGTGAAATAGTCACGGTCAAACTTCTGGACGTTGTCTTTGAAATCGGCACGACCGCTGCTTTCACAAACCGATTCACCCCAAATTAGAAGAGGAATATTGTATTTAACAGCAATTTGCAGAGGAAATGCGCCGACTCCGGCATGACAATGCCAACAGGAGTCCCCGATTTTATAAAAGGATTTCACAAACAGTTTTTTAACGAGCGCTTTGTTGGGCGTGAACATAATATGATCAATTTCAAGCTTTTCAAGTGCATTATCCAGATTGTATTTACCGGTTTCAGAGTACCAGTTATGATTAAATGTCACGGCAAGAGGCTTCATTCCATAGACTTTTTTAAGCACATGCAGTTGAAAAACACTGTCTTTCCCGCCGCTGATAGGGATAATACAATCGTAATTATCGCCAGATTTTTCTTTGTAGCTTTCGAGTGTTTCGCGCAAAACTGCTTCACTTTTTTTCCAGTTGATACGCATTTTTTGCTCTTGCGCACGGCAAGCCAGACAAATCCCCAATTCATCAAACTGCATCCCCTCGTTGGAGCTTGGCATGCAACAACGTGTGCAATATTGCAAATACTCTTTGTAAAGAGGCTGTCCATAATCGGTTGTCATTGTTGACCTTTTAAATAATCATTATAAAGTAATCCGTATTCCACTATATCGGCAAATTGATTGTTTTTAAACAGGGCATCGCGTCGTATACCTTCTTTAATCATCCCTAATTTTAAAGCGAGACGTTGCATGCCAATATTTTCAATGTGCGTCCCACAATGGATACGGTGTAGCTCGAGCGTAGTAAAAGCGTATTCAAGCAAAAGTTGACCTGCTTCATAGCCAATACCTCTGCCGTAAACAGAAGGTTCGCCTAGGAGAATGGCAAATTCTGCACTTTGATTTTTTGTTGAGATTTGTTGAAGGGAAATATTGCCAACGTGTTGATTGGTATCATTCAAGCAAATGGCAAAGACTTTGATTGTTGGACTGTCTATGGTATTGGCAATATAGGTGTGCGCCATTTCACGAGTATAAAGACTTTCTCCGTGTGAATTGTAACGACACACTTCCGGATTATTAAGCCAATTTGGATAGCTTCCATTGCTATCATAAAGTTCTAATGGCCGTAAATAAATTTGTCGACCGGCTAGCCTCATAGAAGATCCGCCTTGTTTTTCCATACTTTTTCAAATGCACGCACGACATCGTCCATATCGGCTTTGGTCATTCCCGGACGCATGAACTCATGCGTTATCAGACGATTATAGTGCATGTCCTCAGTAATAGGACATAGCCCTTTGGGATACGTAACGTCGCTGAGGGTAAACGGATACCCATCACGTCCAAAGGCGATACGTTCTTGATACAGCGGTTGGAGATACAGCGGCCTGACGTAGCCGTAACTCAATAGCACTACAGATTCCTCACGTAACAGCGTTGGAGGAAGTTCGGCTTTAACTGCATCGATAAAACGGTTACGGTGCATGCCAGCTGTTTTTTCATCAAATTTCAGAGGGTGAACGTAAAACGCGTGTTTGCTATTTGGGCGAATTTTGGTTGGGAGGATGCACGGAATTTGGGCTAATTTTTCATTGAGGTATTGGGTATTGGCTAACCGCTGTGTTAGTAAATCGGGGAGCTTTTTGAGCTGTTCTCTGGCAATTGCCGCTTCGATTTCGGTCATGCGGTAGTTAAAGCCCACCATGTTGATGAGTTCGCTTTTGTCTTCGATCCCTTTGGCAGAGAGGACCGCTTCGGCATGATTGCGAATGAGTCGCAGCTTATGTGCGAGAGCGTCATCATCGGTGACGATAATTCCCCCCTCACCGCTGTGGATATGTTTATGATAATTGAGGGAATAGATCCCGATATCCCCAAGCGTCCCCGCAAATTTCCCATCCACCATTGCTCCCGGTGCTTGTGCGGCATCTTCAATGACGTAGAGGTTATGGTGTTTGGCTAACGCATTGATGGCATCACGGTCGTAGGGTTGTCCGAAGAGATCGACAACGATGATCGCTTTGGTCTTTGGGGTGATTTTGGATTCGATGCTTTTGACATCGAGGCAATAGAATTCTTCTTCAATATCGGCAAAGACAGGGATGGCGCCATAAACGAGAGCGGCAGTTGCGGAGGCGCTCATCGTATAAGCGGAGACGATTACTTCATCGCCGGGGCTGATGCCGCAGGCACCCACAGCAGCATACAAACCGCTTGTTGCTGAGTTGACGCTGATGGCGTGTTTAGCACCAAAATAGTCGCACCACTCTTTTTCTAGGGCACGTACTTCAGGACCTCCGTAAAAATCGTCGTGCCATGTTCCCAGATAGGTGGAGAGTTTACCGCTGCGCAATACACGTAAAACGGCTTCTTCCTCTTGACTTCCGATGGTGTTATAAGCAGGAAAAGGGTGCGTACGG
>JAUPLR010000154.1 GCA_030836825.1 Campylobacterota bacterium | reverse complement strand
GCGGCTATAACACCTGCGCCTACACCCGCACCAAAAGCTAAAGTAGCCACTGTGGTTGCCAAGACACAACCTGTTGAAAATACGAAAAAACCGCAGGGAACCGCTGTCATCAAGCAAGAGAAAACTACGCCGGCAAAAATCATAGAACCTAAAAAAGCCGTTCAAGAAGCTGCCGCACCAACCCCTGCAAAAGCGGTTACAGAAACTAAAACTGCTGATGTAAAACCTGCCGCAACTGCAGCCGCACCAACAACCTATTATATACAAGTTGGATCATTCACAAATGAGCCAAATAAAGCATTGTTTGATCGTCTTAATGCAAGCGGAATGAAATACACCACTCAAAAATCAGGCTCAGTGACCAAAGTACTTGTCGGCCCATTTCAAGGTGAAAAATCCGTACGAGACGCAATGGGACCCATTCGTCAAAATGTTGAGGCAAAAGCTTTCAAAATAAAGGGATAACGTGATCTATTCACACCGTTTTACACTCGACCAATTTGCTCCTATCAGTATTTATGAAAAGCTCAAGGAGCTTTTTCCCAACGAAATCTCTTTTCTTTTTGAAAGTGCGGGAAACAGCAACGGAAACTACACCATAATCGCACTTGGTGCCAGAGAGCGGCTTACCTATTCCCAATGTGTTGCACGCTATACGGATTCCAGCGGAACCACATGCGTTATTCCTGAATCTCCTTTTGACTTTTTAAAACGTTATTATCGTTCATGCGATCGTGACTATTTTCGTACCCAAACTAAAAAGCTGGACGTTGGGTATGTAGATGGATTTATAGGCTATATCGGATACGATATGGTGAAAGTTTTCGAACCAACACTCAATGCATCCATGAGTAATTTGCAAGACCAAATGAACATTCCTGATATGGATTTGATTCTTCCAAAGCTCGTGGTGGTGGTTTCCCATAAACACTCTACCATTACACTGATTTCTACGTTATCCCCTTTCCATGACCAATTTGGCACCATCGAACAAGCGTTCAAATCCAGCTACCACTATACACCATTGATCCCTATCAAAAACGACAAAGGTGGCGATTTTATTTACACCAAGCCGCAATTTTTCGATATGGTAGATAAATCAAAAGAGATGATCCGCAGCGGAGATGTATTTCAGATTTTAATGACCAATCGCTATATCCGTAATGCTGTCGTTGATCCGTTTAGCTTTTACCGTGTCTTACGGATTAAAAATCCATCACCTTATATGTATCTCATGGAGTACGGAGAATTCAGTATTGTCGGCAGTTCTCCAGAAGTTATGGTACGATTGAGCGATGGCGACATACTCTTGCGCCCCATTGCAGGAACACGTAAACGTGGAGTAAACAAACAACGTGATTTAGAACTCGAAGAAGAATTATTGTCCGATCCAAAAGAGTTGGCTGAGCACTTGATGCTTATTGATTTAGGACGCAATGACGTTGGGCGTGTCGCAAAAACGGGGACCGTACGTGTTGAGGAGATGATGCACGTAGAACGTTATTCTCATGTTATGCACATTGTCTCCGATGTCCATGCACAACTGCGCGATGACAAAGATATGTTTGATCTTCTCGCGGCAACGTTTACCGCAGGAACCATGACGGGAGCCCCAAAAATACGCGCGATGGAACTCATTGCTCAATATGAGGGGGTAAAGCGCGGTTTTTACAGCGGAACCATTGGTTATTTTGGATTTGATGGGAATATGGACACAGCGATTACCATTCGTACAGCCCTTATCAAACCCGATAAAATTATCCTTCAAGCGGGTGCCGGTATTGTTGCAGACTCTGTACATGAACTCGAATACCTTGAAGTGACCAATAAGCTCGGAGCGCTTACCAATACTCTCGATGACCTTACCAATCCTCAATAAATGAAGCTGTTTACTATTTTCGGAGACCCGGTGAGCCATTCACGCTCTCCGTTAATGCACAACCATGTTTTTAAAACGCTGTGTATAAATGCTTGTTATACACGCACACACCTTAGCGATGGTTTGAAACTGCGTGATGTTTTTTACGCAAAAGCACTTAGCGGTGCCAACATTACGGTACCCCACAAAGAGGCAGCTTTTGAAACGTGCGATGAAATACGCGGTATTGCCAAAGAGATCGGTGCTGTTAATACCATAATTCTGGAAAAGGGTCGACTCATTGGCTACAACACCGATGCCGACGGATTTTTGTCTGCTATTGGGTCGTTTGGTCCTCTAAAAAACGCATTGATCCTTGGAGCGGGAGGGACAGCAAAGGCGCTGGCTACGGTTTTGCGTCAAAATGACATAGAGCCTGTTATTCTCAATCGCTCAGCTAACCGTCTGAGCTTTTTCAGGCAGAACGGCTTTCAATCGTATGATTGGGATACTTTCACCCCTGATAGGTACGACCTTATTATCAATACCACTTCAGCAGGCTTGAGTGATGACAGTTTACCGGTAAACGCAGTATTGCTAGAGCAATTACTTTCATCCGCACGCTGTGCGATTGACGTTATCTACGGCAAAGAGACCCCTTTCCTTCATGCAGTCAAAAAGAAAAACCTTCCATTTAAAGATGGTTCAGACATGCTTTTAGAGCAAGGCGTACTCGCCAATCATCTCTTTATGCACGGAGCGGTATCTACGGACATCATCCGCCCTATCATGAAGCAAAGCTTTTTATATTAGAAATTAAATACGCGCTATAATGGCACATCTTAAATCAAAGGCTCTACTTATGTGCCACTTTCACAAGCTTTCTGACGCCGAAAAAACACTCCTCCGCGATCAATTGCTTTCGTATGCCGCTTTAATCGGTGGAAAAAACTCTTTACTAAAAGTTCTTGAGACGATTAGACGCACATCTCCACATCCACTCATTTCCAAAACATCCTTATTGCGATTTCCAAAAGGACTTATCAAATGGAACAAAAACGTCCATCGTGACAATCTTTCACTCCTCAGTACCCGCATGAATGCACGAACGGATGAAAATCAAAATCTTATGGCTTCAAAAGAAGACAAATCGTATAAAAATGTTGCCAATATGCTCCGCTCGCTTGGTCCAATCACCTTTACCGTTGCCATGAACAATGAAGCAGATGGTACGGGGTTTAGTTTCAAAGCCTTTGACATCGTGGATAGCGATACGACATGGATGACGCCTATGTTTGAAATTTTCTTCTTTTGTTCGGTAAGTGTTGCAAAAAAGCTGCTCAACTTCAATCCCCTATCTCCTGAAGAATCTGAAATAGGTGACTCTGAGGAAGATGATGAAACCGTTTAAACTTTTTTTTCTACTTACACTGTTGGGCAGTGGATTATGGGCAAAAAGCATCACTATTGCCGCTGCTTCTGATATGAAATACGCGATGAATGAAATAGTGAACCTCTACGTGCAACGTCACAATGACGTTAAAATCAATCCCGTTTATGGTTCATCGGGGAAAACATTTACGCAAATTAGTAACGGCGCCCCTTATGACATCTACTACAGCGCAGATATAGAATATCCGAAAAAGCTCAAAGCTATGGGCAAAGCCATAGGAGATGTAAAACCGTATGCAATCGGACAAATCGTATTGTGGAGCAATACCCTCAGCACTGCTCGAGGAATAGAAACCCTCCTCTCGCCTAATGTAAAAAGAGTTGCTATTGCCAATCCAGATCATGCCCCATACGGTCGTGCAGCAGTAGCCGCATTGAAATATTACGGAATCTATGATGATGTCAAAGAAAAGCTTATCTATGGGGAAAATATCAGCCAAGCGGCACAATATGTCCAAACCAAGGCAGCGGATATTGGTATATTAGCCCTCTCTATTACCTCCTCACCCGCATTAAAGAACACTCCGCCAACCCTAATCCCTAAACTTTCTCATCCGCCGTTACTTCAAGGCTACATACAAGTTACCAATAATCCGGATGCTACAGAATTTTTACTCTTTTTTGAAACCAAAGAGGCAAATTCTATTCTCAAAAAATACGGATTTATTCTTCAATAATGAATACACTCAGCGCCTGCGTCACCACCATTGATAACTCTAGCCACTTATGTGCATTAGGGGTTACCGTTTTCACTGATCCTTTTGAACTTATTTTGGTAGAAACGCCCTCATTTTCTCAAGGGGACAGCGTTACCCTTGTCTTTAAAGAAACCGAAGTTATCTTACAAAAGTTTCCGCCTCAAGTGTGCTCAGCCAATACACAAAAAGGGGAAATAGAGGCTATCG
>JAUPLR010000153.1 GCA_030836825.1 Campylobacterota bacterium | reverse complement strand
TTCTCTTTTCCGGATCGCAATTTCGCCATATCCAACAAAGAGTTAATTAAATGCAAAAGGTGCTGTGAGTTTTTATGGGAACGTTCTATGTACATATGCACCAAATCGCGGCTCTCCTCATCGAGAAATATCTCATCGAAACTCTCCAGCGCTTGATCGGTGAAATTTATAATCGCATTGAGCGGTGTTCGCAGCTCATGGGAAACGTGATCAAAAAATTTGTTCTTTTCTGCCAACGCTTTGACTGCGGCTTCTTTGCCTTCCATTGCTTCGGTAATTTCGTGACGCAGTGATAAAAATTCGACGATATTCCCTTCTTGATCGCTGATGGGGACGATATAAACATCAAAATAATGCAGCCCTCCCATTTTATCAACATTTTCCGTCGTGCCACGATAGGTTTTCCCCGATCTAAGTTTTGCCCACACGGTGTTATATTCCTCATCCGTAATGGTTGGACCTCTAAAAATAGAGACATCCTGTCCGATCAACTCACCGTACCCGTATAAAAAAACCTCGCTAATCGCTTTGTTTGCATGGGTGATTATTCCATTCATATCGCACTTATAGACGAGGGTCGCGGCGTCTATCGCTTTGTCGTACTGGCGCAGCAGATACTGCGATTTTTCGCGGTCCTTCATGCTGCTTTTAATCCCCTCTTCGAGGGCTGCTTTGTATCCCATGAGGCTCGTAACATCCGTTAGCGTCATAACGTATATTTCATCAAAGGGCTCCAGTACCGTCAACGTCAAATTAAACGCATGAATATCCCCATTATGCGCTATTCCAACACGATAACTGTCCTTCCCTCCCTCCAAAACCGATACATACCATCGCTTCTCATTATAACCGTCGTAAACGTAGCTAAATTTATGGACTGCTTCAAAAAACGTTTTAAACGTAAAATGGGGAGAGAAGATATCTTTACCAAGCGCCTCGCATCCCTCCCTCATCGCCCTGTTCGCATCGATGATACGATTGCCGTCCGTCAGGGCTATCATATCCGTTGTCGCGTTTATAATCGATTCATAATAGTGGCATTGCAAATCTTTGCCGTTTAGACGCTGCTGGATCATCTCTTTTGTTAAAGCGGTATTTGCATTATCAGACATAAAAATTCCTTATCCGAAGTCACTCTATATGAACCCTATTTGTTACTTCTTGTATGATAAACAAATTAATCTAAACAAAACCTAAAAACTTTTTAATCTCCTCTTTTGGCTGGACATGTTACACTTTTTTATGGAACATTTCACCCCCACCAATGATCAGATTCGTGCCCAGTTTGTCAGTTCGCTTATGAACTATTTCAAAATTGAGGAGGATGTTTTCTTACGCTCTCACATCGATGAACTCATCCGTCCTATCAGTGTTACGCGCTACAGCGACTTTCTTCATCGCCTTTCCACGCGCGCTATGCCCTTCAAAAGCGGCATTGAAAAAATCGCCCTCATCGCTCAGGAACTCGTCCACGAACAGCTCTCTCCCCTCTCCCAAGAAGCCAAAGAGCGCACCCAAAAACTCTATAATCTCATGTACGACCTGCGCCGCAGTATTACTGAGGAGCGCAATGCCCAACACAGTGCCCTTGCGCGATTTGAAAACGTCAAATTTACCTCGATCAAACGGGCAGACTCCCAAGAGCCATTGCTTGATTCGCTCGATATCGATCTCATCCGCAACGTCACCAAGCAGTGGATTTACGACTATGTGACATTGGACAGAGGGTTATTTGAAGCACGCATCGAACGTGAATACGCGGATCTTCTCATCGAACAAGAACGCGCCAAAAATGCTCACGGTATTGCGCATAACACCCAAGTAGCCCTTGGGGCAAAGCGGTTATGATCACCCTCCCTGTTACGCTCATCGACCGTGAGGATCTCAGCCTCCTAGAGCGCGCACTCATTCCCCTCATCGTTCGGCACGGTTTTGCGTGGGGAGAAAAATCAAAACCCTTAAGCGCCTCATTTCTTGCCCAACATTTGCGCCACAGCCCAAAAGAGGTCGTACACGCCCTCGATGCACTGACAACCAAGAAGATTCTCAAAACCATCCGTGAAAAAACCGCCGATGGGGTGATGATTCTCTACGTTTTGGAACCGATCCAAACCCTCCAAAGCAGTGCCGCAAGCGTTGCCATTGCAACCCAATACAGCGACAGCAACTATTATCTTAATCTCTCCAACGATGCGTTTCAAGCGCTTCATGTCTATGCCCTTGAAGCGTGCGATCGTGAGGGGCTTCGACGTGAGCTGTTCGATGATTTTAACCTCTATCAGCGCAGTGAAAATCGCCGTTCGTTTGATTGGCACGCCGAGTTTGAACGATGGATTCGCCGATCTCTCTCTTCCAGCGCCCCGGCACTCGCTACGCCCTCACAACTCGAAGAGAGCAAGCCAGAGCATGAGCAGTTCGAAATGGCACAGTACTTCATCCGCCGTCTGGCCTCCGTGGATCCGCAGTTTGAAGAACCGTTTGATGTGATGAGTTGGGCACGTCAGATACAGTACCTCATCCAAACCGATAGCTATACCCTGCTGGACGTCAAATCGGGCATCGATTGGCTCTTTAGCGCCAAGGGCGACTGGTTCCGTCCCAATGTCCCCGATGCCATACAGTTGCGCAAACATTTCAAGCGGATTATTGGGCATACCCGCAGCTTCCGTGACGGTGCCGCTAAACTGCCTGACGGTATCAATATTTTTGACATTATTGGACGCCAATAGAGGCTTTTATTGTAATCATCGACGTGCTATAATCAATAAAATCCAACCGAAGGTCTCTCATGAATCTTCTCTCTCTGTACCTCGATCGGCCGCTTTCGCACGCTAAAATCGAATACGCCCTCGACATCGCACTCATCAAAGGATTTGAGAATGGGTATTATGGCAGCAGCCAAATTCTCCATATTGCACTTTCCCCCTTTCGAGTCCTCACGCTCATCAGCGAAGAGAAAAAACACATCCTTGAGGCGCTTGACAAATTAGGCATCACGTTGCATACCGAAGATGAGAGTGCGCATCCCTACCAAGACTATCCCCTCCTCATCGATCCCACCCTCGCGACCTCTTTTAGCGTCACCAACGAAGCAATCACCCTGAGAGAAACCTCTATTCTCAGTTTCAATATTATCGCCCTTGCCATCTCTCAAAGCGTGGGATTGGAGACCTATGAACACCGTCTCGACACGCTGTTTTCACGCAGTCGCCGTATTGTAGAGTCCATCCACACCTTCTCCATGACCCGCCGATCGCATCTGCTCATGTTCACCAAGCAACTCGCCCTCACACGCCACGATATGGTCAGCAATCTGCTGCTTCTGGATAAACCCAATATTTTGTGGGATGACGAAGAGGCAGAAGCGCTCTACAATCGACTGGCATTTGTCCTCGAACTCTACGATCGGCATGAAATCGCCCTCTCAAAACTCTCGCAGATCAAAGAAGACGTGATGCTCGTAATGGACCTCATCAACCACAAACGCAGCGAATTTTTGGAATGGATCATCATTATTCTCATCGGAGTGGAGATCGTTATGGGAATTATGGAGTGGTTTAAATAGCATTACCTTCCTTCATTTAATAAAGAAATTATTTTTAACGGTATATAATCCTCCAAATTATTTTTAGGATATTGCCCGTTCCCATGAGCTCTCGCGTATTTGCCACCTTTTTTGCCCGAATCGTTACTTCTCACGCCACGGCGGTGTGCTCTAAAACAGTCATCTGATGTCGCTTTTTATCGCATTAGCCTGTATCCTCTTGGCAACATGGATCATCTATCTCATTAGACGTACCCCCTAAAGATGCGTCAATAAACACAAAACCCCTTCTGACCTTTTAATCCTACTGTAACTTTTAACGGAATATAATCCAACAAATACCACATGGAGCGCTTATGAGATTGACAGGGCTGGGAATACTAGGACTTACAGCGCTGCTGGGTGCCAATCCGCAATGTTTTGTGCAAGGCTACCCCGATAGTATCAAATCCGCCGATGAGCAAAGCATCCTTCTAAAAAACAATATCACGTTTTCCTACCGTACCTCATCGCCAAAATCCACTTGGGATGAAAAAATCAACAATGCCGATTTAGAGACACAGCTCTCACAAACCTACGATGCGGGGGGTATCGACACCCCTCCCAAGTACCTTTTTGATCCGGGTCGATTGCGATACCAACCGTTTTTTCAAGCTCTGTATGGCAAAGATAAAAAAGAGATCGAACAAAATCTCGTAACCATAAAATGGCCGACACTCAAGGGCCATGTCAAGCTGCGGGTTAACAAAATGGCGGGAGTCGATAAAAAACTGTTCTTAATTGGTCAAGAAATAGCCAAACTTCCAAGGGCACAACGCATCTGGGCCGAGGGAGCGTGTACGTACGAGTACCGCGTTATCAAAGATACCGACCGCCTCTCCCTGCACAGTTTTGGAATCGCCATCGACTTAGCCCCTGCAAAAACCCAATACTGGAAAGGGGAAGCTACCAGTGAAACCGCAAAAATCGGCTATCAAAACACCATGCCGCTCTCCATTGTCCGGATTTTTGAAAAGCACGGATTTATTTGGGGCGGACGCTGGTATCACTACGATACGATGCATTTTGAGTACCGTCCCGAACTGCTTGCCCCCTCATGCAGCAACGTCTCAAAACGCTAAGATGCACTGTGGTATAATTTCCCCATTATTTTGACCCTAAACAAGGCACCTTTCATGAAGCAAACCATTACCGAAAAAATCTTCTCTCAGCACGTCGGAAGAGCTGTTTACGCAGGCGAAATCATCCGATGTTCCATCGATATGGTTATCGGAAACGATATCACAACCCCTATCTCCATCAAAGCCTTCGAGGAATCAGGAGCAACAGCGCTTGCCAATCCTGATGGGTTTTCACTCGTTTTGGACCATTTCATCCCCGCAAAAGACATCGCTTCCGCCAATCAAGCACGCATCAGCCGCGACTTTGCCAAGAAACATTCCCTCAAAAACTTTTTTGATGAAAAAGACATGGGAATCGAGCATGCCCTCTTGCCTGAAAAAGGGCTTGTCGTCCCGGGGGATGTCATCATCGGCGCTGACTCCCATACGTGTACCCACGGTGCATTGGGCGCTTTCTCCACGGGCATGGGATCAACCGATTTAGCCTTTGCCATGATTACCGGTGGAAACTGGTTCAAAGTCCCCGAAAGCATCAAAGTCGTTTTGAGTGGAAAACCGGGAAAATACACCACGGGCAAAGACATCATCCTTGAGATCATCCGCATGATTGGTGTGGACGGTGCTCTTTATCGCACGCTGGAGTTTACAGGCAGCACCATTGCTCACCTCAACATGGACGACCGTTTCAGCATGTGCAACATGGCGATCGAAGCGGGTGCAAAAAGCGGCATCGTAGCGTACGATGACGTTACAGCAGAATTTTTAGCCGATAAAACGCTTGCGCGTGAACCAAAACTCCATTACTCTGATGAAGATGCTTCTTATGTACAAGTTCTGGAAATCGACGTCGCAAAACTCGAACCCGTGATTGCGTATCCCTTTTTACCCTCAAACGGGCACAGCCTAAGCCAAGCCGTTAATGACAAGATCAAAGTCGATCAAGCGTTTATCGGCAGCTGCACCAACGGGCGACTAGGCGATCTCAAAATTGCTGCCCAAATCCTCAAAGGCAAACGTGTTCATCCCGATGTCCGCCTTATCGTCACTCCTGCAACGCAACGCATCGCACGAGAAGCCACCAAAGCGGGTTATATGGACATCATCATCGATGCTGGCGGTGTTGTTTCCAACCCGACGTGCGGCGCATGTTTGGGTGGTTATATGGGTATTTTGGGCGATGACGAAGTGGCCATTGCAACGACCAATCGCAACTTTGTAGGACGTATGGGTTCACGCTCATCCAAAGTCTATCTTGCCAACTCAGCCGTTGCAGCAGCCTCTGCCATCACAGGATACATCACCGATCCTGATACGATTCAATAAACCTAAAAGGACTTTTCTATGAAACGCTCACTCATTGCCATGCTTGCAGCATCTACCCTTTTTACCCACAATGCGATGGCGTTTGATTTTGGCTCCGTTATGCAAGCCGTAGCACCCATAGCCGATGCTGGACTTTCAACGAACCCTTTGGTGGGCAGCCTCACCAAAAATCTTGGCGTAACACCAACCCAAGCGATCGGAGGAAGTGCCGCGCTGCTCAATGAGGCAAAAAAAGACATGAAACCCGCAGACTTCCAAACACTGACAACCAAAATGCCTCAAGTTGGCACGTTACTCGCCGCGGCTCCCGCTGCAACCGGCACACTTCCCGCTCAATTTTCAGCCCTGGGAATGAACCCTGAAATGATCGGGAAATTTGTCCCTTTTGTGCTTGATTACATCAAAAGCGGTACGACTCCCGCCATGGCAAACCTCGTCCAAGCAGCACTGGCACCCTAATGCTTGACCTCCCCTGCATCCTCTTTGCGGGTGGAAAAAGCTCCCGCATGGGACAAGACAAATCGCTTCTTCCCTTTGGAGATTACCCCACACTGACGCAATATCAATACGAACGTTTGAAGCAATTTTTTGCAGACGTTTATGTCTCTGCCAAAAGTCGTGACAAATTCAATGTTCATCTTCGGGTTATCGAAGATCCTGAAACTTCCGATTTTGCACCGACCGCGGGATTTGTAGCCGCGTTTCAAGCCTTACAACACGATCGTATCTTTGTGTTGAGCGTTGATGCCCCCTTCGTAGAAGAAGAGGTGATACGCGCACTGCTGGCTGCCGATGCCCCGCATTATGATGCCGTTATTGCCAAAACAGCTTCCGGAACACATCCCATGGTGGGGATCTATCACCGATCACTTTTAGGCGAACTGCAGCGCATGCTCTCTCAAGGGGACCACCGCTTAGGCAAACTCTTGAGTAGCAGCAAAACATGCTACGTCTCCTTCGAAAACGAAGAACATTTTACCAATCTTAATCACCCCAATGAATACGAAGAAGCCGTTTCACGTTATAATGATGAAAATAAAACAAAGTGATCTCCTATGAACTTAACCCATTTAGATGAACGTGACCGACCAAAAATGGTCGACGTATCCGACAAAACAACCACTTTTCGTGTCGCCATTGCCTCTGGGCTTATTACTATGAGCCAAGACGCTTTCAATGCCGTAATACAACAGACCGCTAAAAAAGGTCCCGTACTTCAAACCGCCGTCATTGCCGCCATCATGGGGACTAAAAAGACCTCTGACCTCATCCCGATGTGTCATCCGCTTAACTTGAGCGGTGTTAATTGCGACATTGATGAACTCCCAGAACTTCCAGGATTTAGACTCACGGTAACGGCAAAACTCAGCGGTCAAACAGGCGTAGAAATGGAGGCATTGACCGGTACGAGTATCGGTTTGCTCACCATCTACGATATGCTCAAAGCCATCGACAAAAGCATGATCATAGGACCCATCCAGCTCGAAACCAAATCAGGAGGCAAAAGTGGAGATTATAAACGACTCTGAGCAAAAACTACAGCTCGAATACCCGTGCAACTGGTGTTACAAAGTGGTTGGGTACGAACGTGCCGGTTTGGAAATTGCCGCTATCGAAATTTTCAGCGAACGTCCCTACACTCTCGTTCCCTCAAACAGCAGTAAAAGTGGAAAGTACATCAGCATGAACTTAGAACTCTTGGTTCATAATGAAGACGAAAGAACTTATTTTTACGAAACCCTCAAAGCGCATGTTCACATTAAAATGGTTTTATAACCCACTCACAGGAGTACCCAATGGATCTTGACACCTTTAAACGCGACATTAAAACACGCTACAAATCCCTCTCTTCTTCCTCTATGGATCGTAAGCTCGAAACCATCATCGCCTCCGTCAATGAGGAATGGTCCCTGCAGCCAACGGCACTAAGCCTCGCTGAACTCAAAGTTCTCAGTACCGCGTTGCTCGAAGAGGAGACAGCAGAACTTCAAAATGTTTTGGAAGACTTGATGGCACAAAAAGAGCGTATTGAGCGTCAAATTGCGCGCAAGCGTGATGATCTTCAACATCTCAAATACACCTTGTTCAACGCCCTCGAAAAACACATGGGAGAGGATGCCGCTCAACTGGAAAAACTCCATCAAATCAAATTGCAATCCATTGACTTGCTGGATCTTTTAGAGGAGATGATCGAATCGGCTATTATTACCACTCTCGAAAAAGGGAGCGACATAGAGGAAACGCTGCATGAGATCATCAAAGAGATCACCTTTGAAACCCTTAACGCGAACGTTCTCAATGCCGTACGCATCCGCCGCATACTCTCAAGCATCCTCCAAAGTGCTCTTAACGTTGCCCAAGCCTCTCCCAATCAAGCGAATGCCATCTTGCGCGGCTCGATGCTGGGCATTCGTTCAGCACTGCACAAATCGATCGAGAAATTCCGTCAGTATCTCCTCTATGTCCCCGATGAAGTCAAAGCACTCTACCGTGAAGAGTATCAGCTCATCGAAGATGAGTTGGAACAAATTCACACGCTGTTTGCGCAAATTGTCCAATCTCTCGCAAAACACAACTCTCCTGAGATGATTGCAAAACTCACCCAAATCGGTGTTGATATCCGTTTTGATACCGAAGAGTTATCCATCCTTTCCCATGAAACGGTAGAATTATTGAGAGACAGACTGAGTCGATTAAGGCAAGAGATGAATGATCGTAAAAGCAAACTGCTCAACTCTCCCTCCGCGCAAGAAGCGAAGGCCATGGGGGCTCGCGCATGGGGCGTGGCAAAAGCCGCCCTCAAAGGGGCGAAAGAAGCCGTGGATAAAAAATAGAAACTACATGTCCTTTGCCAGCGTAAACATTGTGCTGAATTCTTTTTTATACCCCGCACAGCGATCACAAATCGGATCACCGCCTTTATACGGGTAGGGACAGCGGCATTCGCCGCACATCACCATCGCATAGCGCACCAACAGTTCGGCACGATCAAAAGCCACACTGACCAAATCATACTCTTCTTTCTTGGTAATCGCATTGGGCTTGCAAATGTCTTCACAAATACCGCATCCGATGCATTTACCCTGACTAAAATATATCCCCTGCTTATCCGAAGAAGCAAACAGCGCATCCGTAGGGCAAAACTGCGTACAATCCCCACAATTCGCACACGTATCAAAATCAATTTGTTTATTGAAAAAGAGACTGCTTGCGTCGGTAGACTTCGTTTCCCTCATATTTCCAACGTACTCTTTTAGACTGTTCTTGAGCATAATGCGCTTTAGCGGGATTAGCATACCGACGGTTCCATGGTGCGATGCCGTCATACTTTTCACAGCGACTGCATCCTTGCCCATCGCTCCTTTGGCTTTTTCAAGTCCTTTACGAAACAAAACACGCAGAGGTGCTTCTTTTTCCGGCACATCGATCGTTTTCATCTCCTTTTCAATCCCAATTTTCGTTAAAAAGGAATTTGCCTCATCCATGCGTTTACGGATGGTTCTCTCCATTATTCCCTGCTCATTGAGACTGCATGCAGCACAGTGACTCAGATCACAGAGGGCATTTTCGCCACTGCGAAGCACCATCACCAATACATGTTCGACATCAAACACGCCCAAGCACGGTGTTGAGATTTTGCACGATACCGTTGGGGTATTGTTAAGCGCATACGATGCGGCAAATTCATTGGGGTCAAAACTCTCTATCTCAAACGATTCAGTCGGGCAACTCCCGATACATCCGGCACACTCAATGCATTCATGGTCAAAAATAGTCAGCTTATTGCGAACCAATTGGATGGCGTTTTTAGGACACAAATCGATACAAATATGACAATCATTGTGAAAATACTCATTACGTAAGCATCGGGTAGCCGTAAAGGTAAAAAGATTGTTCCTGTGGACAAAATTAGCACTACTCATTAACGCTTCCGTTGCTCAAAAACGCATAGTCCGCCGCCAAAAATTCGACCATAAAATCACAAATGTCACGATAGAATGGGGTACTCGCCATGCTTTTCATTCCCAGCATATACGGAACCACCCAGGCAAATAGATGCGCATTCATAAATTCCATCTGCCCTTGGGTCTCATTGCGATAGACCATGGTTTGCATAAACGCCAATTCAATGGAGAGGTGATCGGGCGCCATCAATTCGGTTTGATCCATATTGAGTTCAAATCCGTGCTTAAAGTAAAACGCCATGGCAGGGTTTTGCAATCCGACAAGGGTTTCATTCTTGGCATCCAATACAAACGACTCAATGGGCTGCATATTGAGTAAAAACAGGGATGTATAATCAACATTCAGTGCTTCCAATAAGGTTTCTTCCTCTGTTTTGGTAAACCACTGTTGTGTCTCTTCGCCAATAATCTCAAGAAGCTGTTGATTGTTTTTAAGATCAATGATAAAACGACGATCCAAAATATTACTCATAACGCGCGATAAAAAGGCGTAGATATAAATTCGATATTCACTATTCATTGATGTTATAAGCACCCTTTGAAAAAGGATTTCGTCGGCGGCGGCGGGGCCTCAAATTTGGTAGCAGCGATAGTGTTTGTTGCCTCATCGTAGATGCCGTTAATTTTTACACCACTTTTATTCATCCCCTCGCCAAGCTCAGAAATTTTCAACTTACTCGTATCAATAAGGTAAATTTTTCCGGTGTCGTACTGAAATAATGCCAATTTTGGATTGGTGGTCTCCCCCGGTTCGACATTTTTATAACACCCATCTGATCCACAAGCATAGTTTTCCAAATAACAATCCGCAAATGCGCCTTGTGCCGCACATCCCGGAGTTGTTAAAAGCCCTTCGAACTCTTCGCTCTCATTTGCAAATGCACCCAAAACCAATGCGGCCGCAATTAAGATTAACTTTTTCATTATTCCACCTCCGCTTTAAAGGTCAAGAGGTAAGCCACCATATCTTCAACATCCTCTTTGCTCAAGTGCCCATACTCGCTCATCGTTGAGATACGCTTCCCTTTTTCAAGGTTATACCACGGCATATTACGGTGCGCATTACGGTTGTACCCTGGGACGACAACGGCTGAAGGTTTAACAATAGACTCACGCAAATAGGCAGCGGATGAATATCCACCCACATTTTTCAATGACGGTCCCATAAACGTTTTAGCATCCGAAGCTGTCATTTGATGACAACCGTTGCAACCGTTTGCTTCGACAACAGCTTTCCCCTTTGTGGCATTGCCTTTTGAGCCCGTCGTTAAATCCGCCACCATACCAACATCCTGCTTTTGCCCCTCAAGAGTAATAGCAACCCATGCGCTTAGGTTCTTAAGACCGTTACGTCCCATCGTCGATCCATCCCAAACAGCAATAGATACAGGCACCGTACCGTTCAAATTAACATAATCATCTTTTAGCGCGCGCGTCAGGGTACCTGCCCATCCATTTGGCCCATGCGTCATTGCGCCATTTGATTTAATCGAGCCGTCTTTGACCTCCGTTAACGAACGGAACCCTTCGCCTACAAATACACGCTCATAGTCTGTCTTGGCGAGAGAAGCTACTTTTGCATCAAACACAGCAAGCTCTTCCAGAAAGACCCCCGCTTGTTGGCGGTTTATTTGCATTCCAACATCTTTATTGCCGTTAGGCTCATACACTTTAGCCGTCGCCTTTTGCAAATGAACAACCACCGGACGGCCGATTGAGCCCATACCTATGTAGGGAAGAGGCTGAGGCTTTTTCGTTGCTCCTGCAAATTGCACGGCGAATCCGTCCGTATACACATCGCTGACCATGCATTGTTCAACGTCTTTCGTTTTGTCCGTCCATTTCACCCTTAAAGCGATATTTTTTCCATCATACACCGCGGCAACATTGGCTTTTTTAGCTTTCATGTTCTCAGTAAGAACATTGGCTTTTTTATCATTAAACTCGATAGCGGTTTGCGGATACAACGTAATGGATGAAAATTTTGCCTTTGCCCAAACGGTCGCATCCTTTACATTGGCAACTTTTACCGCCGTAATTGCACCATCAGCCGCCAACGCGGCAGACGCAGCAACACCCAATGAAAGCACTGTTGTTAAAATCTTATTCATCAGTGGTGTCCTCCGGCTTTGGTAAATTTACCGGCGATGTAACGAGTATCCGCCGGTGCCAATGGCGTACGTTTTTGCGCTTTGGCCACTTCTTGATAATAGTGATTATCCAAACGGAACATATCGGCATGCTGGTAAGCAATCAAAATATCCATCAATTCGCTCGCGCCGGTCTCTTTACGCTTTTTCATCTCGTCTTTCAACGTTTTGATGGCTCCATGAACCTCTTTGCCAAAAAGTTTTTCAAGTTCTTCGATAGGAAGACGCGTTGAGCCCTCGATGATACGACCCTGCGCATCAAACTTGGCAGGAGATTCGGTTGGCGGTACATAGTAAACGTTTGGCTGCGTGCCGTAATCCGAACGAAGGGGAATCGCTACTTTATACACGTTTACCAATTTATGCACTTGCGAGTCCAAATCATCCAAAAACCCGACAAAACGGATACGCCCAACACACTGCTGTGCACATGCCGGCGGCAGACCTTGCTCGATACGTGGAAAACAAAGGATACATTTCTCTGATTTAGAGATTTTTGGATTGAAATAGATCTTTTTGTAGGGGCATCCCGCGATGCAGTAGCGGTAACCTTGACAACGATCCAAATCCACCAACACAACACCGTCTTCATCGCGCTTGAAGATTGCATCACGAGGGCATGCACTCAAACAGCCCGGATTCGTACAGTGATTGCAAATACGCGGAAGATAAAAGAAATAGTTGTCCAGAGGAAATGCCCCAGCACCCTCATCTTCATCCCAGTTCGGTCCCCATGTGGGTGACATGTGTGGCTGAAAACTGTTGTGATCAGAATTGGAAGTCTTCAAAGACTCATAGTTATAATCCCAAGGCACTCCGTAATCGGCTTCGAGATTCGGAATAACCCCCGGCTGAAGATCGCCGGCAGCATCAAATCCGCCGCCAAGCTCCATCCAGTTTTTTGGATAACCGGCACCTGGGTAGGTTTCAACGTTATTCCAATACATATATTCACGACCATTACGGTTCGTCCATTGGGTTTTACAGGCTACCGTACAGGTTTGGCATCCGATACATTTGTTCAGGTCCATGACCATTGCTAATTGTCTTTTAGACATCTAAACCCCTTAATATTTCACGCCGGCGGCGGCTTTTTCATAGTTTACAGCACCATCATAGGCGTATTGATTGCCATCCCACAAGCCGCCAAATTTCAAGTGACCCCAGCCATCGGCCATTTCCAAAAGATTCATCGCGACAGGAACAACTTCATTGTGCCCTTTGTTTTGCAAGTACATAAACGGCTCCCAGCCATCCTCTAGCACGAGTCCATCAGGAGGGCAGGAAGAAGAAACTTTCGCCATCGCAAAGAATTCACCTTGGTGATTGAATACGCGAATGGTATCGCCATCCTCAATACCTTTGGCTGCTGCCGTTACACGATTACACTGAATAGCAGGTACCCCGCGTTGCAAACGCAACAAGGTACGAGAGGTTTTGTAGTTCGAGTGAATTGACCAACGCGCATGCGGAGTCATAAATTTATAGGGATATTCCTTGAGCTGCGGACGAATCCCCTCCATACCCGTATTCGTTGCGGCACCCAATTTGATAAACATTTCATGGTCAACATAGAAGGTTTGACGACCAGAAACCGTTTCAAGGCGCTCAAATTTATACAAATGATATTCCATAGAACTGTAGGGACGATCAGAGTACAAGGGAGAGGATTTCGCCGCTTTTTCATTGATCAGCAAGAACCCTCCGACTTTGTACATTTTTTCCATTGTCCATGGCTCGTATTGCTCACATTTCTCCAATGCCGCTTGTACTGCCATTTTATCCGTACCCAAATAGTTTTCGCCGGCACCCTCAGATTCGGCATCCGTGTTGGTGTACTCTTTGTGGAAAATGGTCAAGTCATGGAAACCGGGTTTTGCATATTTCGGATGGTCTTTAACTTTTGCTTTTGCAATGTTCTGCGGACGGTTGGCAATCTCTTCCAGTTTTTTTGCTAAAAGCGTAAACATTGACCACTCATCCATTGCTTCACCCACATTTTTGATGTTCGCAACCGGTTGCGCAAGATTCGTGAAACGGTGATAACCGGGACTTGTACGAAGATCATACACTTCATAGTGTGATTTTGCCGGCAACAAGATGTCTGCAAATTGCGCCGCTTCTGACATGCGATAATCCACATATCCATAAAATTTATTCTTTTTAAGGAACGCTTTACGGTATTGAGTACCTTTGTTACGACGGAATGTATTATCGGCTACGATAAGAGCACAATCCGGCTGCCACCATGGCTTACTCATACTTCCGTGTTCGGACCCAAGATTTGCTTTTCCTTTTTCACCAAGATCGAGCATCTCTTGAAGAACCGCCATGTACTCTTTCTTCGTCATGCCGTTTTGTGCACGTTTGGTATCATCGTCCGTAAAGAAGTCATCGAATGCTTTCATACCATCACCAAAGACAAACTCCCCAACAAATCCTGAACCAAACCGTGGGTTGTATTTACCGCCAAATCCCGACAGTGCGCCAAGACCTGAGAGTTGGAATTCATTTTCAGTATTCAATCCGCCGTATGGTCCCATACGACCCGTCAAGCCACAAATGGAAGAGATGTTCCAAATAGACATAATGCCATTGAAATATTTGTTCAACGAGAAGCCCGTAGTAATTTCAACCACTTTTGGAAGGGCAATATCGCGCGCAAGAACACGAACCGTATCGGGATGCACTCCCGTAATCTCTTTCGTTGCTTCCGGAGCAAATTTAGCCGCTGATTTTTTGAGCATTTCAAATACGGTCGTTACTTGCCGATCGTGTCCGTGCCTATCTTTTATCGTCCATGTTCCCTCAAGCTCGGGAACGATCCCCTGCTCATCAAGACGAAGAGATTTGATTTTTGAGCCCTCAGTTGCCGGCATCAAAGCGGGCTTTCCTTTGCTCATACAATAGAATTCTTCTTCAAACGTAGGGTGATCCTCTTGGGAACCATGCTCCATATCGGTGCGACGAATCATTTTTTGCGTTTTTACATCAACCAAAAAAGGCAGATCGGTAAACGTCTTCATAAACTCCGGCTTATAAAGCTTCTCTTCCAAAATCACGTGAATGACACTCATCGCCAAAATATTGTCCGAACCCGCTTTGATTGGAATCCAAAGATCCGCCGATTTAGCAGTTGCATTGAACTCCGGAGTAATAACGATAATTTTTGCACCGTTATATTTCCCTTCCCAGACAAAATGTGCATCAGGAATACGAGAAACCGATGGATTCCCGCCCCACATCACCGCCGTATCGACCGTATACATGAAATCCCACGTACACCCAACATTACCCTCACCGTAGGCAATCGCCGCACCTGAGAACATATCCCCAAGATACGATGACGGATAAATACGCATTGCGCCCAGTTGCGTAGAAAAACGCAGGGGAGCACCACGGCGACCTTCCGTCAAAAGACCTGTGCCCGCATGAACCATCAACTTATCCGGACCACGGGCAGGATCGGTCAAACATTCAAAGATTTCACCGCACACATACTCAGCCGCTTCATCCCAGCTGATACGTTTCCATTTGCCTTCACCGCGTTCACCCACACGTTTCATTGGGTAAAGGATACGATCCTTTTGGTACATTACTTGTGAGTGTTGTACCCCTTTGTTGCACCCTCTTGGATTAAAATCAGGAATCTTGGCATTGATAATCGGATAACGAGAAGATTGGTTTTCACGCGTTACGACACCGTTGTTAGACCAAACTTCCCACGCGCAGTTGCCTTGACAGTTTACACAGTGATAGGCAAAACCGTGCTCTTCTTTTTTACCGTAAGTAAACGCGAACTCGTTGCGGTACATCTCTTCGGTATAGTTGGTATTGGGGTACTTTTCTTTCCCATTTTCAACCGACATTACGTTTGTTTTAGCAAAAAGTGACCCTTGTGAAGCCACCAATGCCGCCGTCATACCTGAAACTTTCAGAAAGTCACGGCGCTTACCATTCATTACTTTTGTCATATTTTCACCTTTGCCTTAACGTTTAATCGGAAGGTTCATGTCGTTACCCCAAACATCCCAGCTTCCTGTGAAGACCTTGGCGTTTTTGTACCCGAGCAATTGAAGCGCTGTGATGTGTTCAGATCCGCGACCTGCGCCTACTTGGCAATACGCGTAAATCGTTTTGTCTTTTGTAACCCCATACGAATCATAGACCTTTTGAATCTCATCCGCCGACTTGAATGATTTTTTGTTCTTGGCATCAGAAATTTGTGCCCATTCGATGAAGGTCGAACCGGGTATATGTCCACCGCGTGCAACATTATCCATTTTACGCTCACCCGTAACTTCTGCCAGTCCGCGACCATCAATAATCACATAGTTGGACTTTCCCCCATTTTTGAGAATATCTTCCATGGCATGTTTGACTTCATTTTTATCCGCGATTGCACTGTATTTAACCTTTTTAGGATCGATCGTATACCCTTTTGGGACAACAATTTCATTGCCCTTGACAACAAGCAAACGCGCTTCAATTTCTGCTAATTTTGATTTCATAACAGCCAGATCGGCAGTCGCTTTTGCAATGGAAGCTTCAAGCATCGGTTTTTGTGCATCGGTTGCTTTTTTGAGCTTCTCTTTGTCTTCTTTTTGTGTTTTGGTGATTGCTTTTGCCTCTTTTGTTAATGCATCAAACTCTTTTTGCGCCGGATCGACGGCCTTGACTGCCGCTATCCCGCCATTTAGTACCTTTAGATTTTTGTGACCGTAACTGTCAAAAAATGAATACACGCCCGTAGCATTCGGGCCTTTAAAATCATCGTATGCAATAACCATCATGTCATTGCTGATCCCTTTTTTACCGATCAGCTCCTGCGCGTCATCAACACAGCGATACAAGGGTGCACAGTGCATCTCTCCGTCAACGTCTGAATGATGCAAATGGTGCGCATACATCTCAACGGAGCCTTTAATATGAAAAAGCTTATACGTGTCTTCATTATCACCTGATACAAACATGACCTTTGGATTTCCAATAAGCCCTACAGCTTCTTCAGCCGAAATAAGAATGTTCTTATTTACATAATCCGCACCCAATACATTGACTGCAGACAATGATACCGCCAAACAGAGTGTCACTAATAATCCGTTCATTCGCGCTCCTTCGTCTTTAATATACAATAACCGCTATGCATCCACCGAACAATCCACGTTAATAGCAAATCCCAACGGTTAATATTCTATCACCAAAACCTGTTGATTCGCTAAAACTTCAGGTTGTATTGCGGTAAATTATTCATAAAAAAAGGAAAGGGGATTTAAGAGGCAACCGACAAGCAGATTGAAAATCCGCCGTCGTTTGAAGATTTAGAAATTTTTATTTGCGCCGAATAAAATATTGACAGATTATTTGGTTAGCGGGTTTTCGTTTGATACATCAACGCCACCCAAACTTCTTATGAGAGAGGGAATTTCCGTATCCAACTCCTCTATTTTTTGAAGCTTCTCTTTGTCGGTAATTCCCAAAGCAGCCGCCCAAGCATTTAGCGTTGGCATACCGATTACGATCTTGTTTTCACCTGCTTTTACGTAAGCGTATATCGAGCATGGCGCGAAAACTGCCGCTTCTGGCAACGGATCTTTACCATCGAAAATGGTATAGGAAAACGGGATGTGGCAAAGGGACCAAACCACGAAATTTGAATACATAGGAAGCACATCTTCTTTTGAGTTCAGACTGTATTTCATATCGTAAAAGCCGGCGATGATGTAACCCTTGGTTTGAAAGGTTGTCTCAAACTTTTCTTGAAATTTCTCAAAGAATTCATCGATATCTTCCGGTTTCTCAAAAGGTATCTCAAAGTTCATCATGTTCTTTTTGGCATAGCCTTGAATCTTTGTATGGCTTTTTTTAGCGCTGGCGCCATACTCTTTTTCTATCGCTTCATCAAGCGGTTTATACATGGCTATGTACTGCTCTCGTACATCTTTATCGGTTATGTGCAGTATATCCAGCGCAGCTTCTGGAGTAATGTGCGTTATAACCGTCTTCTCATCGGATTTTTTTCTGTAAATTACCAAGTTAAACGGCGTAAAACCACCTATTCTAGGATCTTTATTGAACAGTGGTCTTGCCTTCTCGTCATTCACAAGAGAAGAAAACGACAACTGACCCAAAGAGGTTTGACCAAGCAGCTCCTCATACACATTATTAACATTATGGTGCGGATCGCTCAGAAAAAAACCTATTTTTTCCAAGGGCTTGACCGTAAAGTCAAAAAAGGCTTTATCAAATACGATATCCTTATTCTCTAGAGTATACACAACGGCAAGATTTTTATTATCACTGGGAACAAAATCATCCGTTGCACCAAGCGATGTCATAATTGTAACGCTGAGGAATATGGCGGGAACAATCTTTTTAAACAATTTCATGTAGATTCCTCAAAAGTTTAAAGATAAAACAAATCGTATTATTTGCTTTACTGTTTAAACTTGCCCATTTGAGGGCAAGTAGATTTTTACTGTAAAGTTACTTCATGCCCTCAAGTATCTTATTAATCATACCCTGAGCTTCATAAAGCATTTTAATTGATTCTTTGTCCGTTATAGCCAGACTTTTGATCCAACTGTCAACTCCCAAATATCCGACATGAACCTTGTCTTCACCTTTTTTATGATAAATATACATCGAACAAGGAGCCCATGCGCCAGCTGCAGGAGTGTCTTTTGAAACAGGATAAATGACATCAAACTTACAAATAGAGTAAGTTACATAGATATCATAATCATTGAATTCCGCAGCATCAAAAACGTCTGTTTTCAAATTCACATAACCTGGCAACAAGAAACCTATCGGCTCCATTTCACCTTCAAATGCTGCTTCTATATTTCCCTTTAGCTCTTCAATGGCTTTATCGTCTGTTGCTGATACGTCAAATGTAAATTCTTGAGCAAAAGATGCTTTTGGATCAACGATAGGGAAGTTTGTTTTTTGAAATTCACCCTTAGGCATAGCTGCTTTAAGTGCTGTTTTTACCATAGCAGCATAGGCAACCAAATCTGGATCATTTTCAGGAATTCCCACAGCCTTTGACATACCGGTTAGACTAAGAGTCGATATGTTCATCGTCTTTTTTTTGTCATCTGACCAGATTGACATGGTTAGAGGAGTCAAAGAGCCGAATTTAGGGTATTTTTTAATCAATTTCACCACGAAATCCGCATTGGAAAACATTCCTAAATTATAGACATTATAGTGAACGTTATTAAACCTTAGTTTAAAAGGAGAATTCATATTATTGTTTCCGCCAATAGCCAGTCCACTTTTTTCAAAAGCTTCATCTATTGTTTTTGTAGTAATAGCACCGTCCGCATTGGGAGCGCTAAAGATTTGGACACTTTGCCCTTTATTAAGCTCTTTTGCCTTTGCATTAACCGCCGAGTACGCCATTGTCCCAATGGCAAGCAAAGCGATCACCATAGCCTTGAATATATTTTTCATTTCCGCCCTTTATGTAATACTAATGTGACTTCCGGCGCATTTAAACAACAAACCTACAAGAAATCACATGATTATAATATCATCTTTCTTTACAATTCCATTTGTAATGGCTTTAGCAAAAAAACCTCTGTCATTTTTTAATATCTCAGGCAACCTTGGATCAATGACCGACAAGCCGTTGCAGAGCGTACAATTTTGCGTTACTTCTAAAAGTACTTCGCCAATTTTAAACCGATCCCCTGTGACCAATTGATTGATATTTTGATCAACCAATACATTTTCACCAAGGCCGCCATACTCCAATTCGACACCGCTGCTTTTTGCCAATGCGTACGCTGTTGCAGAGGTGATCAAGATTAAACGGTTGGCGTTCTTGGCATAAAACTTATCCTCTAAGACACCCTTCTCGTCCAACTCAAGCTTCTCTTTATCTGCCCTTTTCTTTTCATTATCAACCGATATAAAAAGCGCTAAAACTCGAGGTTTTGCTGACATATAACACCCCCAGATTCTAGTTAAAATACGTTATGGTTTTTTTGTTAAATCCATCTCTTTTTTGAAAGCCTGATAGTCTTTTGTCTTATACGCGCCACTATCAACATATTTCAATATTAGAAGAAACTGATCTTTGTCTTTATATCCCGGTAACGCGTAAATTATCTCATTTGCCCCATTTAAAAACAGTGAAGACGGGTAAATATTATAGCCTACCTTTTTCGCAAAATCACGCCCGCTTCCTGTAAAATCCTTATATTTCACAACGTCGTCTTCAAGAATATTCACGTGAAGAAAAACGAACTTTTTTTGAATAAGCTCTTTTACAGGGTCATCATCGAGCGTAAACATTTGCATACTCTCGCAGTATCCACAATCCGTTCTGTGAAGAAAAATGAATAAATGTTTATTTTTCTTCACAGAATTTTTTACAATGCTGTTAATGTCGATATTTCTTGCAAAAAGAGAACCGTTTAATACAAGAATAAGAATAAAAAGATTGGTGATTATGGTACGCATATGACTATCCATCTTATATGAGAGGCAATGGCCTAAGCCATTTTCTCATAGGGAAATAGTGAGTATTATTTGATGACGGCATCCGTAGTTTCAGTAGCACCTAATAAGTCTACCCAAGTCATCGTGATCTTATCACCTGCGGCAGCACCTTTAAATGAAAATTTAAAGATAGGATTTTTTGATAGAAACTGGCTTGTCGACATATCAAGAACAACCTTATTGTTAACCGTTGCGCTGATATGCGTAATAAAATTAGCTTCTACACCTTGTTTTTTTGCTACGTCATAAGTAAGCATAGGATGTTTTGCCATAGCTTTTACAGTGACGATGTCATCTTTAATTTTTGCTTTAATTTCCATGAACTTTTCCTTTAATACGATTGATTTTTATACGTGAAAGGAAAGCAAATCAGCCTTCACAACCACCAAGTGCAACACTCAAAGTCTTTTTCCCTGAGTAAAGTTTTCCATCTCTACCTTCTACCACTACGGTAATCGTTCCGCTTTGCTTCATTTTTATTTTGATTGCAAAATCAATAACGCTATTTTCAGTGAGCGTAAATACACAAACCGCACTTTCAGGATTTGCATCCTGGAATACTGCAACGGATTTTGCCGCTATGTCTGATGAGAAATCGACAGGAACAGCACCGCCATTCGCTGCAACATCAGGAGACGTTACGGTTACCCCTTTTTCAATCATCGCACCGGTACCATACATTTTTGCTATCGCATCTTCAACAGTGTGCGATGTCCAAACGGCAGGCTTAGTTTTTCTGTAGTCTTCTGCGCTAAGGGTTATTGGAGCAAGGGCAGCCGCTGCTGCAAAAACTCCAAGACCTAAAAATTTTCTTCTTTCCATGGATATTCCTTTTGGTTTATTTACTTTGGTCGAGAATATAATCAAGTACTAATTTAAACTCTTCATCCGACATATTAACGCCGCCTTTTCCAGGCATGCCATTAATACCATTAATACCATTCTTTAGAACAGCAGCCATCCCTTTTTTGTTGTTAGCCGCCCACGCTTTCGCATCTCCTATAGCAGGAGCACCCATGCTTTTAGTAGCATGGCATGAAGCACAGTTTTCTTCATAAGATTTTTTAGCATTAAATTCTTTGGACTCTACTTTTGGTAAATTTCTAGCCGTTGCCATAGGAGGAACAAAAGTGCTGATTCCTCCATTTTCAATACGATTGATTTTGGCTGTCGGTTCTTGACAATTCTTCATGCAACGCTCAGCCGGCTTAACTTTTTGTCCGCCGAAGTTTGCTGGATTAGCAAAATAAGCGCGTACACCCGGTAGAGAATTTGGACCGGCAATGTTAGGCTCAAAACCATCCACGTTTGGCATAACTATCTTCAAAAACTTTTTACGATCAAGAACATAATCAGACTCAACAAGAACGCCGTCAATCTTGATCTCATTTAACTGAAGAATGTAGGCAGTAAGAGCATACACTTCGTCATGCGTTAGTGAATCGGTCAACTGGTGAGGCATAGCGTCTTTGATGTACCACCAAAGCGTGCTTGCTTGTGGCCAATAGGTACCAAAAACACGGATAGGGCCATCCGCTCCTTCTTCGCTTCTCTGACTCAACAAACTCGCTTTCAGCTCATACGCATTACCTTTAGCCAGAGCTGGGTATCCACCTCCACCAGCGGCAAAATCACCATGACACGAAAGACACTTGGAATCGTAGATATCGGAACCCTCAGATGCCGAACCGCTACCCTCAGGCAAGCCCGTACCGTCAGCCATAATATCTGTATCCCACGCTTTTATCTCATTGGCGGTTGGGATACGACCGTGATTAAGCTTCATCGCGAGAGCCTTGGCATTTACCAAGTATGGACCTGTTTTACCATCGACGATAGGGTGAAAGACACCCCCGTCAATACTCACTTGCGTACTTGCGCTGTTTGACTTTGAAAGTCCAAGACCGCCGGCTGCACAGCCCGCTGCAAATAGTGCTGCCGCTGTAAATACCGAAGCAGATAGGATTAATTTACGATCTAACTTGAACATGATTCACCTCTCCCTTTTCTGTTACTTCCCATGTTTCAACTGCATTTCTATGATAGACAGCTTCAACACCCTGCGAAGATGTTTCTTGATCGACTGTTGGCTGAATAAAGCCTGCATCGTCCATAGCGCGAGACGTAAGCAAGAGCTTTTCACCTTTTTTATACGTATGCATGTAGCTCCAGCGCGTCCAAGACTTAGGAAGGATTAAACCTTTTAGTTCCGCTTGAACGTACGTGTTTCCTCCATCCAATGAGAAATCCACACCGGTAATCGTACCCATTCCTGACCATGCGAGACCTTCGATCTCAACAACCGTGCCATCTTTAAGGTCCGTCCATGGAATCTCAGGAGAAGGAGAAGTAACGGTTGAATTTACTTCATTTGCATAAAAGTGCTGGATTGCTTTACCTGATTTTTTAAGCGCCGTATATTTAGATGTCTCTTCTTTACAATACCATGGCTCAACAGCAAACTCTAAACGTCGTAGCCACTTAACGCATAAGTTTCCTTCCCAGCCCGGAAGAAGCAATCTTACCGGATAGCCTTGTTCCGGACGAAGCGCTTCACCATTTTGTCCCCAAACGATCATTGCATCGTCGTAAACCTTATCCATTGGAACCGTTCTGCCCATTTTAGAGCTATCGCCACCTTCAGCGAGCATCCACTGCGCCTCTGGTTTAATGCCAAGATCTTCTAAAATGGTTTTAACGTAAACGCCGGTCCATTCAGCAGAGGCCATAAATCCTTTTGCGAACTGAACGGAATTAAACTGCGTTGCTCTCCACTCTTGACCGCCGTTAGCCGGACATTCGATAAAGTGAATACGCGTGACACTTGGGTAACGCTTTAACTCTGCCAATGTAAGAACGATAGGCTTCTCAACCAACCCGTGGATCATTAAACGATATTCATTTGGATCAACATGAGCCGTTCCACCGTGAGAGCGGCTAAAGAAAAGACCGTTCGGTGTAATAATTCCTGAAGATTCATGTATCGGGGTTACCGCAATACTCGCTCTAAAATTACCTGAAGACAACAACTCAGTACTTCTTCGTGTATTATTATGCTCATAAGGTGATGGCATACCATACAAGTTGGTTGTCATTGGGTCGCCCCACTTTTCACCCCACTCTGGGTTCTTCATTATTGCGGCATCATCAGCTGCAAAAACACTTGTTCCAGCCAATGCCGTTACCGACAAAGCCGCTGTTTTTCTAAAAAAATCTCTTCTATCTAATTTTTTTTCATTAGATAAAGAATCTTTGTTGTTCATCTTTTCTTCCTTTTCAGATTGAGTAGAGCGGCTTCCATTTGCTGGAGCCACTTGATAAAGCGATCAACACAGTACTACTGCACACCTTAGTAATGTATACATTTTTGTCGCCAATTTAGTTGCGAACTCAATTCTACAATATTTAATTGTTATAAGTAGGTAAAATGTATTGTATTTGAACAAGCGTGTTACCAAGCGACACACTCTCAAAATATAACCGCCAAAACAATACCGATTTTTATTCGATACTGTTATTGCTGGTTATCTTTCTTGCATATTCCGAGAAGCACATAGGTCTCATCCGCCTCATCGCTGTAAAAAGGAATTACGTACCCCTGATTTTCCATATCTTTTACTTCTTCACCCTCAAAATATATGGATGGCTTATATTTTGCAATCTTACTTTGCATATTTATGATAACCGTATCAAGATACAGTTTAAAGTTTTTAGCACCGTTGCCCTCTTCTTTTTCTAAAGCGTGCATGATCTCTTGCAGTTGTTCGTCAAACAGCGTTGAGCTCACGATCTGATTCATGGCTTTATAATAGGGAGTGAATTCACTCTTGGACTCGAGATAGCGGTTTAGCTCTTGCTGCAGTTTCGTTTTCATTTTTTACCTCAATAAAAGAGTGATGCATTCGCGTCATAAGCGAACGCTTGGAATTATTCTACCATTCAAACCTGTCAATTCACTAAACGCTTCGGTCGTCAAACCAAAAGCAGTATTTTAATGAGTTTTGGTTAGTATCTTCAAGACCATTGTTATCCACCTCAAGGAAAATTCCTATGAACATTGACAACGCTATTGCACACTCAGACGCTCGCGCTGTGATTGAATTATTAGAGGACATCGCCCTCCCAATCGATGATGTCCGGACGATTTATAACGCATTTAAAACAGACAAACAGATCGTTGGATGCGTTGCTATGAACCTCTCTGTGCGTACCAGCGTGCATGAGCGCGAGAAAGAGTACAGCCAAACCATGGTCGATCTTCTCATCGATATCTCACAAAATCCTGTTGACATGGGCGCGCGTTGGGCCGTTGCAAAAAACCCGCATACGCCCATTGACGTATTGCGCCATTTGAGCAACGATACCATTAATCTCGTACGCGCACTCGTTGCCACCAATCCATCAACGCCAAGTGACGTACTCGAAAAATTCTTTGGTGATGAGAAAATTGTTCGCGACGGTCTCTCGGGAAATCCCAATACCCCCGTCAAACTGCTGAGAATTCTCGCTGATGATAATGACAAAATGGTACGCATGCGTCTTGCTGAGAATCGTGGAGCTCCTCATGATATCGTTGAATCTCTTTTGAAAGACAGCGATGTTGCTGTTACATAAG
>JAUPLR010000152.1 GCA_030836825.1 Campylobacterota bacterium | reverse complement strand
GCCCATAATCGCTTTGTATCTCGATATAATCGACATTCTCCTTTCCGCATGCTCGCATTGTGGTTGCGATATGTTCCATTTCGGAGGGTAAAAAAAGAAAATCTTTTTCAAATCCCACTAAATACAGTTCACACACCACTTTTTCCAAAGCCTCTTCAAGTGAGTCAAAACCTCGGGAAAGATCATGAATATTAATCGCTTTCGTAATGTATAAATACGATAATGGGTCAAACCATTTCGTAAAATTGTACCCATTGTACTCCAAATATGCTTCAACCTGAAATTTTCCAAATAGCTCAAATAAGCCATCGGTTCGTTTGTACTCACGCCCAAACTTCCGTTCCATTGATTGCGGGGACAGGAAGCTGATATGCCCTGCCATACGCCCAATTGCCATCCCACTGAGACCATTTTCTTGTATGGTTACAGGATCATAATAGCCATTTTTAAACTCAGGGTCTTTGAGAATCGCTTCTTGCGCTACTTTGTTAAAAGCGATCGCCCAGGCCTGCGTTGCGTGAGTGGTCGCCATGGCAATGATTTTTTTGGCAAAGTTTGGGAAAAAAATACCGAAGGCAAGCGCTTGCATCCCGCCCATCGATCCTCCGATAATGGCGTGTACCTTATGGATACCCAAGCGATCAAAGAGTATTCGCTGTGCTTTGACCATGTCCAAAATAGTCACCACCGGAAATTTATAACGATACGGTTCATTGTACGGGTAGCGCGGAGACATGGGTCCGGTTGAACCAAAACAGCTACCGATGACATTCGCACAAATCACGAAAAAATGGTCAGTATCTACCGCTTTTCCCTGCCCTATCAAACCATCCCACCATCCATGTTTATTATCACCTTCATACGCCCCTGCGGCATGATGCGAGCCCGTAAGTGCATGACAGACAACGACCACGTTGTCTTTCGCCTCATTGAGTTCGCCATACGTTTCATACACGATATCATACGGTTCCAAAATACGTCCACTCTCCAAATACAGAGGGTTTGTAAAATGTTCCGTTTTCGTTTGGAGGTTTAACATAGGTCTCTTTACGCGTCCAATGCCTGTTTCAAATCATTGATTAAATCCACCGTGGACTCCAAACCGATACTCAACCGAATGAGCCCTGGGAGAACGCCGCAAGCGATCAATGCTTCACCGCTGAGCTGTTGGTGCGTTGTAGAAGCCGGATGGGTAATAATCGATTTGGAATCGCCGATGTTAACGACCAATGAAAAAAGCTTGGTTGCATCCACCATTCGTTTTGCTGACTCCAAACTCTCTACTTCAAAACTCAACAATCCGCTGGACATTCCGTCTTGAAAATAGCGCTGTGCGTTGGCATAATTGCTGTTACTTTTCAACCCTGGATAATTGACTTTTTGCACTTTTGGATGCGCTTCTAAAAACTCCGCTACCACTTGAGCGTTGCGAGAGTGTTCTCGCATACGCAACGACAATGTCTCAATGCCTTGAATAAACAACCATGCGTTAAACGGAGAAACCACCGCACCCAAATCACGTAAAAGCGACAAACGTGCACGTAGCGTATACAGGGGAAGAGGCACATCGACATAGACCAATCCGTGATAGCTCTCATCGCCTTCGTTAAACTGCGGGTAACGCGCATTTGAACGGATGAAATCCACCAAATCATGACGCTCAACCAAAATACCGCCAATGGCGAGTCCCTGTCCTGTCGTGTATTTGCTTGCACTGTGGACCACGATGTCAGCACCATATTCAAACGGTCGGCACAATACAGGAGTCGCAACGGTATTATCAACGATCGTTAGAACGCCGTGTTTCTTTGCAATCGCCGTAATCGCGCTGATATCGGCAACATCGATACTCGGATTGGTCAAGCTCTCAAAAAAGATCACTTTGGTCTTGCCATCCATCAACGCTTCGATTTCGCTAGGATTTTGCACATCAAAATAGCGCGCTTCGATTCCAAAACGTTTGAGCGTATACGAAGCTTGCGTCAACGATCCGCCGTACATTTGTCGCGCACAAAGAATGTTGTCCCCGGCTTGGGCCGCATTGGCAATCGCGTAAAAAATAGCCGCCATACCACTAGACGTTGCCAGTGCTGCCGCACCGCCTTCTAATGTCGCAAAACGCTTTTCAAAAACATCCGTTGTCGGATTGTTCAAACGGGTATAAATATTGCCGAGCTCTTTGAGCGCAAACAAATTAGCTGCGTGTTCAACATCGCGAAACTCATACGCAGTCGTCTGGTAGATAGGCACTGCCATCGTCCCTTGAGAATCTTTTTCGTAACCAGCATGGAGTGCTTGGGTTTGTAATTGCATAAAATTCCTTAATCAAAAAATCTGCCTTGCAGAGGCAAGCTTTAGTGCCTTAGCGGCAAGCGTAGCTTTGGGGGCTTTGCTCCCGAAGCGTTCTAAACATGATAATTCGGCGCTTCTTGCGTAATGATAACATCGTGTACGTGTGATTCTTTCAAACCCGCACTGGTGATTTCAACAAACTCTGCCTTATCCCAAAACGCTTCGATACTCTCACTTCCACAATATCCCATAGACGAGCGTAGTCCCCCCATCATCTGATGAACCACTGCTGAGATCGTTCCGCGATACGGAACACGTCCCTCGATTCCCTCAGGTACCAATTTATCCGCCGCTGTTCCCTCTTGGAAATAACGATCGGTTGACCCTTTGGTCATTGCTCCTATTGAACCCATACCGCGATATGATTTGTACTGACGCCCTTGGAACATGATCGTGTCACCCGGTGATTCTTCGGTACCTGCAAGCAATGAACCCGCCATAATAGCGCTTGCCCCCACCGCCAATGCTTTGGCAATGTCACCTGAATAGCGAATACCTCCATCAGCGATGATAGGGACTCCATGCTTGCGTCCAACTGCTGCACACTCATCGATCGCAGAGATTTGTGGAACGCCCACGCCTGCAACGATACGTGTCGTACAAATAGACCCCGGTCCGATACCTACTTTGACACCATCGGCACCCGCATCGATCAACGCTTGGGTCGCTTCTGCCGTTGCTACGTTTCCAGCGATAATTTCAACCACCATTTGTTTTTTGATCGCTTTTACCGTATCCAAAATTCCTTTAGAGTGGCCGTGTGCAGAGTCCAAAACCAACACATCAACGCCCGCATCTACCAACGCCTGCGCACGGTCAAGCTGACCCACACCAATCGCCGCACCGACACGAAGACGACCAAAATCGTCTTTGTTTGCATGTGGGTATTCAATGCGCTTTTTGATATCTTTGATCGTAACCAGCCCTTTTAAGTGACCCTTGTCATCGATAATCGGCAATTTCTCAATCTTATTTTTGTGCATAATCTGCGCCGCTTCTTCAAGCGTGGTTCCAGCAATTGCCGTAATCAAAGGCATTGCCGTCATCACAACGCTTGCTTTTTTGGTGAGGTCTTTTTCAAAACGCATATCACGATTGGTCAAAATACCCAATAATTTGTTGTGCGCATCCACAACAGGAACGCCAGAAATACGAAACTCATTCATCAATGACTCTGCTTCTTCAAGCGTAGCGTCAGGATGAACCACAATCGGATCGATAATGATACCGCTTTCTGATTTTTTTACTTTTTTGACTTGCTTCACTTGCGTTTCAATGTCCATATTTTTATGGATAATCCCGATACCGCCCAAATGAGCCATAGCAATTGCCGCTTGGTATTCCGTAACCGTATCCATCGCCGCAGAGACCATAGGAATATTAAGAGGAATGTTACGTGTCAACATCGTTTTGAGATTTACGTCTCTTGGGAGAATCTCAGAGTATTTTGGGATCAGAAGTACATCTTCAAACGTCAGTGCGCGTTTACGTATATTCATGAGTGTTGTCCTTTAAGTTGAGTTTCAAGGCTCAATGCCCCGTTAAATAGAGTTTGTTCTGCATACGCAGCACCAATAAGCTGAAGCCCTACCGGCATACCGTTTTCTGCTGTGTCGATTGGCAAAGAGATGGCTGGAAGACCCGCGAGATTTACCGAAATGGTATAAATATCGCTCAAATACATTTCGAGAGGATCATTCAAAGCGCCAAATTCATACGCCGTCCGTGGAGCAACCGGAGTCAAAAGAAGATCCACTTCTTCAAAAATCTTATTATACTCTTCTTGGATCAATGAGCGTACTTTTTGTGCCTTGACGTAATACGCATCGTAATATCCCGACGAGAGAACGAAGTTCCCCAGCATGATACGGCGCTGTACTTCAGGTCCAAATCCCTGCGAGCGGGTTTGTAAAAACGTATCTTTGAGATTATCCCCCTCGACACGATTGCCGTAACGAATACCGTCGTAACGAGCAAGATTGGTCGTTGCCTCCGCTGTTGCCGTGATGTAATAGGCTGAAATATCGTACTTTGGATCCATCAGCGTTTTTTCGATGATGGTGTGTCCCCCATTTTTAAGTGCTTCTACGGCTTTCGTATAAGCTTTGCGTACATCCAAAGAGGCATCTTTGACATACTCCGGAACAATGGCGATTTTGAGCCTGACGTTCGCATCCAATTTATCGCTGACCATCCCATCGTTGCGATCTGCACTCGTTGAATCCCTTGGGTCATGTCCTTGGATCATGTCGTACAAAATCGCGGCATCTTCGACGTTTTGCGTCATCGGTCCGATTTGATCGAGTGAACTCGCGTACGCGCCCAAACCGTAACGGCTGACACGCCCATAGGTCGGTTTCATCCCAACGATCCCACAAAACGCCGCAGGCTGACGAATCGATCCGCCCGTATCACTGCCCAATGCCGCTATCGCCAATCCTGCTGCAACCACCGCAGCCGATCCGCCCGAACTACCCCCCGGGACACAATTATGGTTACGAGGATTGAGGGTTTTGCCATAACAACTGCTCTCCGTTGTCGATCCCATGGCGAATTCGTCCATGTTCGTACGTCCAAACGGACTCAATCCGTTGGCTATAAGTTTTTCAATAACCGTTGCATTGTATGGCGCGATGTATCCTTTGAGAATATTCGATCCCGAGGTTACCGACCATCCTTGAACTTGGATGTTGTCTTTGATCGCGATAGGAATCCCCTCCCCGACGTTTTGGACATCAACGTAGCCATTGAGTTCAGGATACGCGGCAATCTTGCCCTTCAGTTCTTCTTTAAGTGCAACAATCTCCTCTTTGGAGAGTTTTAACGCTTCTTTTAAGGTAATCATCCGTTCTCCTTTGTTCGTTTTGCATATCTGACCATTAAAATACCGACCGCAATCATCGCAAAAATAACACCAATCGTCTCAATGATAAAACTCATCGGGACACTTTGGGTTACGTCGATCATGCGCCAACCACCGTAGCACAACGCTCACACGCCGTATTTTCATCGACACTGTGGTATTTCCAACAACGCGGACATTTTGCCTTAGAGGCGCGCGCTATATTAAATGTGTCACCCTCAATTTCAAACGTCCCTAAAATATCCTTCAATTCACATGCACACCATTTAGAAATAACCAAAAACTCTTCAATATCTGCTTTTTTCGCCGATTTCGCGCACGATGACTTCGTTGAAATTACCAATTCAAGGGTGTTTTTTATGATTTTCTCTTTTTTCAATCCATCAACAACTTCATTGAATTTTTCACGAATCCCATTCATTGTTACATAATCCCAAGTGCTTTGGACTGCATCAATTGAGCTGTAGGTGACATCAAAAATATCGCTTGCATTTCCGCGTATAATAGCAGGAGCATTGTCAAAGATCTCATCCGCCGTATAAGTCAAAATCGGTGCGATAAGTCCCAACATGGAACGGGCAATAATCGCCATAGCGCTCTGACTTGAGCGACGCTCTATCGACTCTTTACCGTCACAGTACATACGATCTTTGGTGATATCGATGTACACACCGCTGAGCTCGTTGACAATAAAATAATTTAAACCGCTCATTCCGTGAACAAAGTTGTATTCACCGAAAAGACGATGCGTTTCATCAAAAACCTCTTTGGCCTTTGCAACGATCCATTTATCAATCTCGCCCATCTCACTGTACGGGACAATACTCTCTAGTCCGTCAATATTTGCCAACATGATGCGGAAGGTATTGCGTAACTTACGGTACTGTTCAGAAGTTTGTTTGAGAATATTTCCTGAAATTTTCAGATCGCCTTGGTAATCGCTCATCGCAACCCACAGACGTAAAATCTCTGAACCGTATTCTTTGAGCACCGAGTCGGGAGCGACAACATTACCCTTGGATTTGGACATTTTTTCACCCTTTTCATCGACGGTGAATCCGTGGGTCAAGAGTGCTTTGTACGGGGCTACGTGTTCTACTGCCGTACTAAGGAAAAGTGATGATTGGAACCATCCGCGGTGCTGGTCTGAACCCTCAATGTACAAATCAGCCGGATACGTTCCCGCATCGTAGTTACGTGATTTAAGTACCGCATTCCATGTCGAACCGCTGTCAAACCATACGTCCAAAATATCGGTTACTTTTTCCAAATCGTCCGCTTTATAAGGACATCCAGGATAGAGCAGTTGGGCATTACTCATAGAATACCATGCATCACTGCCATGCATCTCAAAAATCATTGCGGTGAAATTGAGAACTTTTTCATCCAAGATCACTTCACCGGTTTCCTTGATACGAAATAGCGCAATAGGCACCCCCCAATCACGCTGGCGGGAGATACACCAGTCCGGACGGTTTTCAACCATCGCATTGAGACGGTTGCGCCCCGTTTCAGGATAAAAAGTGGTTTTGGCTACTTCGCCCAATGCGATTTCACGTAGCGTTTTTGTCTCACCATCAGGCGTTCCATCGACACTGATAAACCATTGCTTCGTCGCACGAAAGATTAACGGCGTGTGTGAACGCCAGCAATGCGGATACGAGTGACGGAATTTAGAGACCTTAAGGGCACTAGCGCCCAACAGCTCAATAATCGGCTCGTTGGCTTTGAAAATATGGGTTCCGACAAAGCTTTCAGCATTCGGAAGCAATTTCTCCGTCACGATCGTATTATCGTAGCATCCTGTCTCATCGACCGGCATAACGACTTCGAGATTGTAGACAAGCCCGATACGATAGTCATCTTCCCCATGCCCCGGTGCCGTGTGAACACAACCCGAACCGTTTTCCATCAAAACATGCTCACCCAGTACCAGATGAGAACCACGACCGTTGAGAGGATTGATGGCGTAAAGATTTTCAAACTTTTTGGCTTCGATACGCTGTACGACCGCACCGCTTACAACACCCTCTTCGATGAGAGCATCGTAACGTTTCTCAGCAACAATATACCCATCCGCTGTACGCACGTAAATTTCCTCGGGGTTAAGAGAAATCCCCGTATTCGCTGGCAATGTCCATGGCGTGGTCGTCCAGATAACCATAGCGGCTTTGCCCTCGATACCTGCCCGTATTTTTGCTTCATCACAGAGTTCAAATGCGACATAAATCGAGTAATCTTCTTTATCCTCATATTCTACTTCGGCTTCGGCCAGTGCCGTACGCTCAGCCCAACTCCAATAAACCGGCTTAGAACGTTCAATCAAAAGCCCTTTTTTCGCAACGGAGCAAAGGGTGCGGTAAATATTGGCTTCAAATTTATAATCCATCGTCAAATACGGGTTGTCCCAATCTGCGATAACGCCCAATTTCTTGAACTCTTCACGCTGAATATCGACGAACTCACTGGCGTGCGAACGGCATAGTTTTCGCACTTCGGCTTTGCTTAAAAGCTCTTTTTTCTGTTTTCCGCCCAGCTTTTTTTCTACTTGCTGCTCGATCGGAAGGCCGTGACAGTCCCAGCCTGGAGTAAAACGAACCGATTTGCCATTAAAATAGTTGTATTTGACGATAATGTCTTTGAGAATTTTGTTGAGTGCATGCCCAATATGGGTATGTCCATTGGCATAAGGGGGTCCATCGTGCAGAGTGAAGGTGGGCGCCCCCTTACGATTGGATTTCATCTTGCCATAAACATCTTTGGCAATCCACGCGGCATAACGTTGTGGCTCATTGTTCACCAAATTTCCGCGCATCGGAAACTCGGTTTGAGGTAGCAGGAGGGTATCTTTGTAATCCATCTCATCCCTTAAAATATGCGTATAAAAGTGGCGAATTATAGCCGTTTGGGGATTAAATTTTGCTGTCATACGGGCAGCTATGCTATACTATCCGAAATTCATTACCGGAAACAGCATGAAACGGGATATTATTTTTGTCGGCAACCGGCTGACGCTCAATGAAGCGTACGAACGCTACATTTTACGAACACTCAAAGCCACCTTGGCTACGATCGATTCTATTTCTTATTTTGACGAATCAGACAAGGGATTGTTCCTTCATCTCGAAGGATTGCTCAAGCACGAGTCAAAAGTAGTCATCATCACCACCAAAAGTACTTTTACCATTGTGGGAAAACTCCTCAGCACCGTCACCGCAGACAATCAAATCCTCAAAGAGCAGATGCTTATCCCCTCACGGGCCAGCATCTTGGAAAACGGGAGCTATTTACTTAACTACCACGCTTCAGACATCAATGTTATCCAAGCACACGAAGGCAAACCGCTCCCTCAAATTTTGATAGAAGATGAGCATCGCAATGCGGTCATCCATATTTTCAACGAAGATATAACCAGCGCACAAACCCTTTTGGAGCCTTTATCTCAAACGTTTGACGTGCGTTTAGAATTTAGCGAACTGGTTGAAGGTTGGCTAAAACTCAAAATTTACACACGCAAACACGGTAATCTTGCTCAATTTATCGCCTCAACCAAAGGGCTCATGAGTCATAAGGTCATCACCGCTGGAAACATCGCAGCCTTTATCATCGAGCGACTCCAGAAAAATCATAAAAAAATCTCCTTTGCCGAAAGCTGTAGCGGCGGATTACTCGCCTATTACTTCACCTCTCAAAGCGGTGCTTCCAACGTATTTGATGGTTCGCTTATAACGTACGACAATGTTCTCAAAGCCAATTGGCTCGCAGTGGACGATGAATCACTCGAGATACACGGTGCCGTCAGTGCCGATGTGGTCAATCAGATGTCTGAGGGGGCTATGAATGTCAGTTATGCCGATTATGCCCTCGCCATCAGTGGGATAGCCGGACCAACCGGAGGCACGCAGAGCAAGCCCGTAGGAACCGTCTATATCAGTGCGCGCTCCAAAACACATGTTCATACCGAACGGTTTTTGTTTCATGGAGATCGTAAGTACATCCAAGATCAAAGCGTTTTAATGGCCGTTAAAATGCTCATCAACAGCGACAAAGAATTGTTTTTTGCCCACTAAAAAATAAAGCTTGACAATTAAGTGCTTTTAGCCTATAATTTCGCCCTCACAATCACCGCTTTTTGGAGATTGATCGAGGTCCCGTTAGCTCAGCCGGTAGAGCATTTCACTTTTAATGAAGGGGTCGATGGTTCGAATCCATCACGGGACACCATGTTTAGAGTTTTAAGTGACCCTTTCGTCTAGTGGCCAAGGACACTATCACTTCATGGTAGGAACAGAGGTTCAAATCCTTTAGGGGTCGCCATTTGTTCGTAAGCAGACGTGGGAGTTTAGCTCAGTTGGTAGAGCGCTACCCTTACAAGGTAGATGTCACAAGTTCGAGTCTTGTAATTCCCACCATACACAACAGTTGTGCAGCCGTAGTTCAGTTGGTTAGAACGCCTGCCTGTCACGCAGGAGGTCGCGAGTTCGAGTCTCGTCGGCTGCGCCACATTTAAACCTTTCCCTTTTTTATCGTATCGATGTGCTATCATTCACCCATGAAATTCAAACGTATACTTCTTACAGCCTATTTGTTTATTTGGCTTTACCTGAGCATAGATCCATGGTATCGTGAGGATTGGCTGCTGGAAAATCTTTTGATTTTTATCGCCTTTCCCATCATCATTTGGGCAAATAAACAGGTCGCTTTTTCTCACATCGCTGTATGGATGCTCTTTATCTTTTTCCTATTGCACAGTATCGGCGCCCACTACACGTACAGTGAAATGCCGTGGTTCTCACCCATCACTGAGCTTTTTGGCTTTGAGCGCAACCATTATGATCGACTTACCCATTTCTTATTCGGATTTTTATTATTTCTTCCATTCTATGAACTTTTCAGCTCCTATGTGGGGTCAAAACGAACAGCCCTGATTATAACTTTTTTCTTTCTTATTGCTGCTTCTGGGATATATGAAGTCATA
>JAUPLR010000151.1 GCA_030836825.1 Campylobacterota bacterium | reverse complement strand
TGGAGTGCAGTTTGCCTTTGAAGCTTGGGATCGCACAAAAAGAGCACTGCTGGTTGCAACCCTCAGCGATCTTGATGTAGGCGTGGTAGTTTGAGCCTGTGATGATGCGGTTTGAATTTTCATTGGCAAGGTAGACCTCAGGAGAGAAAGTGCTTTGTCTTGAAGCGATAATTTCATCGATCCTTTCGTAATCTCCCACACCCGTGAAGATATCGATCTCTGGCATCTGTGCTTGTAATTCCTCTTTGTAGCGCTCGCTCAGACAGCCGCTCATCACAAGAAGCGAGCCTTCTTTTCGCTCTTCATGCAGCATAAGCATCGTGTTGATGCTCTCTTCTTTGGCGGCGTCGATAAAGCCGCAGGTATTGACGATGATGACATCCGCTTGTGTGTTGTCATCAGTTAGTTCGTAGGTTTTAAGGCGTCCCAGCATCACTTCGCTGTCGACCAGGTTTTTAGTGCAGCCAAGGCTGACAAGATGTAATTTTTTATTTTTCATGATTTTTCTACCCGTAGTGATATTTGCAGGTGATGATGATCCTATCTTCAACTCTTCTATGTCTGCATGATAGATCGTCTGCATAGCAACTTCTTTATTTTTGGCATTATAACATAATATCAGGAAACGATGATGTCGCTCATTTTTACCCCTCATGCACGCACTCATAATCAATACAAAAATCCAAATAACCAAAGCGGTATTTTATTGCCAAAACCGACTTTTATATCATCAGCTGCAACAAAAGAATTGGGCATGTCTTTTATCTGTTTAAATGATTTATTTTTCAAGCGGCATGTTAAGACTATTTAAGTATTGCAGAATCGATGTTGTTTTTCCTGTGCCTCTGGCGCCGATTATACCGACCATTTTTTCAGAAAAATCTATTTTGTGATAAAAATATCTTTTGTAATGATATGTTTGGAGTTTGGAAATTTTCAAATACTTTTCATACAGCGCTTCGATATTCACTTGAAACCTTTGTTATTTGAAATATATAAATTATATGATATTTTGTTGTTTAAAATAAACAAATGTAGTAAATTAAAGGATAAAAATGTCATCCTGAACCCCAACCTGTCATTCAGAACCTAATCTCGCTCCCATGCTGTGCGTGGGAGCGAGAAAAGATTTACGCCTCCCGTTTGACTCAAAAGAGCTGCCGTGTTAGCAATTTTCAAGCTGTTTTAGGTGTAGATAATTTTTCCTTTACCCATGCATTGAGCGATTTGCCATGTTCTAATGCTTGTCGATATAACTCACGGTGCAATTCGGGCTCTATACGAACATTGAACACCCCCTTAAAAGTCTTTTGAGGTTCTCTGCCAAGTGTTTTGCAAGTAGCTATATAATCATCAACTCTTTGTTGAAATATTTTTTCCATCTCTTTGGCATTGTCACACTCAAAAGTTACTAAGTCATCTATCATTTCAAGTTTTCCAAAAAAAACCTTATCATCACTACTATATTCTATAGTGGCTATATAACCTTTATACTCTAATGTATTTGCCATTATAATATCTCCTTTAGTTTCGCTTGTATTTGCTTGATTAGATAAATCTTTAAAACATTTTCCGGATGAGGACGGTGCAGGTTTATAAGATAATTTTTCTCTTTGTTATAAAACTTTACAGCGCTGCCACTACCCTCTATTTGTTCATAACCCAGTTTGCTAAGCAATGCAGCCAATTCATTAAAAGTTATATCTTTTTTTGGTGGTACGCTCATAAATCGTTCCAATAGTTTATCTTTCTTGCCCATAATTTAATGATATCATTTTTTAGTTACAAAGTCAAGAATAATGAATAAAATGGTTAAAATAAACAAATGAGTAAATTAATGGATAAACTTGTCACCCTGAACTTGTTTGTCATCCTGAACTTGATTCAGGATCTAGAAGGAAACACTGTCATTATACGATACGACAATCCGTAGGGTGGGTTTTTCAACCCGCCGTTACAACAACGTACCACAACCATTGGTGGGTTGGAAAACCCACCCTACGGATCCAATGACACAGGCGCACATGTAAAGCGATGCAACAAAGATAAAAGTAAAGGTAAATACGGATAATTTAGAAAAAAAGAGAGAATAGAGCCAGGCAAAAGCCTGAACTCTTGAAAGTACGCTTAAAAGCGGTTCTTAGAAGTTGTATGTTCCGATCACACGTACGATGTTGTTAGAGTCAGCATTTTGATTCCAGCTGTCTGTATTATCATCAAGATAGACATATGCTGCAGTAAGATTAAGACTGTCAGTAACGTTAGCTGAGTAGCATACATCGAATTCATTTAATTCATGGTCATGGTATACTGGAGTAATTTCGCTGTAAGCATATGCTGCTGAAAGGTTTCCGCCAAGTACATCCGCATTTGCTCCTACAACAAATTTATCTGCATCACGACGTGTATATCCTGTCCACATACCATAATAGAACGGAGCATTTAAAAGTTGATCAGCAACTGTTTCAGTATAAAGTGCTGATGTTGTACCGCCGATATTGAACATACCGGTATCACCGTCATTTACAGTTGAATATGCAGCCATCAAGTTGATACCGCTTACTGCACCTCCCACTTTTGCACCCAATGCAGTAGTATCATCACTGAAATCATCACTCATGATTGACCCACCTTGGATACCAACGTTGAACGCACCTGCATTGTATTGTGCATCACCCCAAAGGACATTTGCATCATTTTCCTCTGACGTTGCTCCTAGATTGTAACCAAGATTCGGTATATAATACCATGATCCAGTTAATGTTAAGTTTTCGATAGACTTGTTTTGTACAGTCAGCATATAAGCACCGTCATCGTCATTGATGCTATTAAAATCAGTGATGTTGTTCCCAGCACCAAATGCATTTTGGTTAGCACCGCCTACCCATGCACCCACCAATGTAGTGTCTTGGATATCTGTGTTTACAACTAATACTGCATCGAATGTATTTTTAAATACGTTCCACTCTTCAGAGAAAGCAAACGGAGAAAGTGCTTTTGGAAGCTCTTGTCTACCAACTTTGAAGCTTGTGTTGCCGATTCCGTATGTTAGGTACAATTGAGAAATCCAACCGCCGTCTGTCATATCATCGATATCTCCGTATCCTGTTCCTTGCATTACGTTAGATACCATCCAGTTCTCTAGGTTCAGCGTAGAAAGGCCGCTTACTTCAGCCCCTGCGCCGATACCCGCAAATACATCGCTATTGGTCGCTCTTAGTTGAATACCAAGATCTGCAGCTGAAGTCTCTTGATTAAAAAGGTCACCTTCAAAATCATGTGTTTGATAGTAAACTTTTCCAGTTCCTGAGAATTCCCAGCCGGATACTGCCGGAGCCGGAGTTTCTACTGCTGGCTCAACTGGAGCGATATCTCCGCCCGCCATAATCATTGTCGACGCTACTACTGAAAGTAATAATGTTTTTTTCATTGTAATCTCCT
>JAUPLR010000150.1 GCA_030836825.1 Campylobacterota bacterium | reverse complement strand
GGGGATAAAGATCTCCTAAAAAGTGACAAAATAACCCGTCCCTCACCCAATTATCTCATCAAGCAAGCGCTTCTTGCCTATGCGCGCCATGCTGGTATCGCGATACTCGATTCCAACGTTGACACCGCCGGAGAAAATGTCCATCTCAAAACGCATGATGCTCTTAAATCGGTTGATTTTTTTGCCAATAATTTTCCGTGTGATCGTGAAGTTCGTGTCGAAGTAGGCTTTGGATCCGCACGTCATCTATTGCATCAAGCGCTCGAAAACCCTGACGTTCTTTTTATCGGTCTTGAGATACATAAACCCTCTATCGAACAAGCGCTCAAACAAATCACCATCCAAAACCTCACCAATATACTGGTTTTGGATTACGATGCCCGTTTATTTTTAGAGCTTATCCCCTCCAATACCCTTAGCCGTATTTATGTCCATTTCCCCGTACCATGGGATAAAAAGCCTCACAGGCGCGTCATCGGTGATGTTTTTGTCCAAGAAGCCCTCCGCACTCTAGCTTTGCAAGGGAGATTGGAACTGCGCACTGACAGCGAAAACTACTACCGCTTTGCTCTTGAAACGTATTCTCATCCTGCTTATGCGCGATTTGAAGTACGCAAAAATCAAGAAATTGCCATCGCAAGCAAATACGAAGACCGATGGAAGCGAATGGAAAAAAATATCTATGACGTAACGCTCATCAATGATTTCCAAAGTCCCCAAAAAATACTGGAGGGACAGTTTATCTTTGATTCAACCCCGATTAATGATGCTATACTCTCAAAATTGGAACGTCAAACCTTTCGACGCGAATGGGGATTTTTAAACGCAGAGGCCAGTTTTGATATACGTGGCGGCGGTTGGATGTTGCGCCTTGCAATGGGAAGTTTTGATCGCCCTGAACATCTTTATTTGATCGTTGAAAAGGGTAAAGCCCGCTATTTTCCAACACAGCCCGTTCGTTCTAGCGCCAACATAAAAGCCCACATCTTATTAAATGAGCTGCTCAATGGATAAAGTTATCATCGCACAAAATCTTTCTCTTTCCTACAAAGAGTTCGAAACCATTATTTCCAAAGCAAATTTCTCTATCGATGCGGGAAGCTTTGTTTTTATCACCGGTGCCAGCGGCAGCGGTAAATCGACGCTTCTTAAAGCTTTTTACGGCGCTATCGAACCAAAACAGGGACAGCTCAGTGTTGGAGGCATCAAGATGAACCGTATCAGCACCTCTAAACTCAATTTTTTGCGCCGTCATATCGGTATTGTCTTTCAGGATTATAAACTCATTAAAGAGTGGACAATAGAAAAAAACGTCATGCTTCCCCTTATTATTTCAGGCTACACAGGCGATGTTGGCGGAGCACAGGTTCAAAAACTGTTAGGGCACGTAAAACTTATCCACCAAGCGGGAAAATATCCTCCTGAGCTCAGCGGTGGAGAACAACAGCGTGTTGCAATGGCGCGAGCACTCGCTCACAACCCTATTTTGATCCTTGCCGATGAACCTACCGGAAATTTAGATGAATACTCTGCCTCTGTTATTTGGAGTCTTTTAGAGGGCGCAAACGCTCAGCTCAAGACAACCGTTGTAGTGGTAACCCATCATATTCCAGAGGGACTTAATGTCCCTTACCTACACTATCATATTGACGCGGGTAATATCAATGAAATCGCTTAAAAATCACTTATCGCTTATTATCGCTCTTTTTACCGTTTTAGCATCGGTACAAATTTATGTCGCGGTTGATCGAACCATTGCGGCCTATGAAACACGCCTCAAAGATGACTATTCGGTCATCGTTGTTGCCAACAAAGGATTCATTCCTGCCGAATTCAAATCGATGAGTTCCATGATTGAACGCAGTGAGCCCATCAGCACGACGCAGGTATTGGAACGGCTCAAAGGTGAAATGAGTCAAAAGAATCTTGATCTTCTGCGATTAACCTTGCCAAAGTTTTATCGAATATATCTTAATCGCTATCCATCCCCCAAAGAGATCAATAACCTTCAGCACCTTTTACAGCGAAACTCTTCCATTGAACGTGTTGAGGGGTTTGCACAGACACACGATACGGTTTATAAGCTCATGCTGTTGTTTAAAAATGTAGTACAGATTTTTTCCATAGCTATTGCTGCGGTCACTTCCCTTCTAATCCTCAAGGAGATGCGTCTATGGCAGTTTCAGCATGCAGAGCGCATGAGCATTATGGCCCTGTTTGGCGCTCCCGTATGGCTTCGTTCCGCTGTCTTATTTCGACTTGCCATTGTAGATGCCATTATTGCAACTTTTATTTTATGTTTAGTCTTTTTCGTGATAGATTACTATGGTTTTCTGGTCGCTCAACTCAAAGAAATTGGGATCAGCGTTCAGCTCTTTAACTTTGTGAGTGATGCGCTTCGCTCTTTAGCCATTGCATTAGGCGTTTCTATTGCGCTTACTTTTATGATCGTTATTTTCCCCAATGAAGAGGACTAAGTGATCTTTTTTAACCGTTCATTATTAGTAGCAGCCCTCCTACTCACGACCGTTCAGGGCGCTAAAATCGATGATCGAATACAATCAGCTACCTCTCAACTCAATGCAGCCAAGCAAACTTTTACATCGCTCAACAGTAAACTCGAAGCAACTGCCAATAAAATTTTGCAGCAAAAACAAGTTGTAGGTCTGCAACAACAACACCTTAATATTTTAGTAACGGAGCTTAATTCAAAAGAAACGGTGTATCAAAGCAATAAACAAACACTCCACGGACTTGAAACACAGCAAAACCAACTTCTTAAGCATCAAAACAACATTGAGCAAAAGCTCGTATTTGCCATTGCTCGAAATACCTCTATTTCTCTTTTGATCAGTGATGATCGTGCCAAAGAAGCCAATGCCATTATTATCGAAGAGGCATTGAAGCTCCATCTCAAACAAATCAACCAAGAGATCAAAGAGCTCAATTTTATTTACGGTGAAAACGCCACAAAAATTTCTGCCCTCTCAAGCCAAACAAAAGTGCTCAAGCAATCCATCGCGGTCATAGACAAGCAAAAACAAACAGTACAAGCGACCAAGCATCAAAATGAAAAAGCCATCGCTGCGCTCGAAAAAGAAAAACAAGCATACAAACAATCCCTCGGGCGCATTCTCAACCAACAAAAATCGTTGCAAAATACCCTTTCAAGCTTGAATATTATCAAACGAGAAGCAATGAAACCTCAAAAATCGCTGCCTCCTCTTGCATCGATAAAACCGGGGTCCAAACCGCTTCCAGAAGGGGCACGAGAAGCAATCTCCAAATACCAACCGTCTAAAACTGCCTCGTACAGCGGGGAGCGAACTTTCGCTCCACTGGATGGCTATTCCGTGACAAAACGTTTTGGACCCTACACAGACCCCGTTTACGGTATTAAAATTTATAATGAATCGGTTTCACTGCGCCCTACCGAAGTCGATGCTAAAGTCAAGGCTATTTTCAACGGTAAAGTGATCTTTGCCAAACAAACCGCGATGCTAGAAAATGTTGTTATTATCGAACATGACAATGGTCTGCATACCATCTATGCCCATATGGATAAAATCGCTCCTACCATTGCCGTGGGACAAAGACTCAAACAAGGTTCTATTATTGGCCGTGTCGCGCGTGAGCTCATGTTTCAAGTCACCCAACGCAACGCCCACATTGACCCACTGCAAGTCATTAGGTAATTAAAACGGCCAAACGGCCTGAACTATCTTGCTTGCCCATCCTTGATTGACAGAGCGGTCAATATCGCCTTCATTAGCATACATGATTTTGGCATCAGAGATTTTGGCAGAACCGATCTGATTGTTTTGATCAATATCATACGGACGAATTACCCCGCTTAACTGCATAATTTGCTTTTGATCGTCTACCATTATTTCTCGGCGCCCTACAATGAAATAGTTTCCATTCACCATCACTTTGACAATACGCGCAGAGACCGTCGTTGTAAAGGATGCGTTTTTCGTAGCGGTCCCTGAACCTCCATACTCCGAGCTGGACCCACCGCTAAATCCAATATTTCCAATTCCAGTGAGCTTTGCCGCAGCAGAACTCACCGCAGAATTTGTCCCACCGCTGGTAAATACACCCCCGTTTAGACCAATCGTATCGGCTTCAGTGAGTGCTTTAACCGCTTTATTCGAACTTGTAGCCGTTTCAGAAATAACCACCGTTACAATATCGTTCACATGCATCGCCTTGTGATCGGAGAATAGAGGGCTGTCTCCCTGTCCAAACAAGCTGCCACGTGCGGCAAAACTGCTCTCTTCCTCACGCGCGGGCATCTCCTCAACGTACTTAGGAGGAGTAAATGTAATATCGGGTTCTGTAAGCTTGGCCGTACATCCATCGATGAGCAACGATACAGCAACAATAGATAAGTAGGCTTTAGTCCCCATATTCGTCCATTCAAGAAGGTTATTTAGCTATAATAAGCAAAAATGGTTCCAAGGAAAAAACATGAGCTTAAAAGAGCAAATTGGCAATGATATCAAAATGGCTATGAAAGAAAAAGAAGTGGTAAAACGTGACGCGTTACGTCTTCTTAGCAGTGCGATGAAACAAATAGAGGTCGACGAGCGCAAAGAGTTGACCGATGAGGATATTATCAAAATCATTCAAAAGCAAGTAAAACAGCGTAATGACTCTATGGCGCAATACAAAGAAGCCGGACGCAGTGACCTGTACGACATAGAAGCCGCCGAAGTCGCTATTTTTGAAACCTATCTTCCGCAGCAACTAAACGACGAAGAACTTAAAGTTGCCATACAGGCTATCATAACGGAACTGGGAGCCACGTCGATCAAAGATATCGGTAGAATCATGGGAGCTTCCTCAAAAAGCATCGGAGCATTGGCCGACGGCAAACGCATTAATGAATGCGCGAAAGCATTGCTTGGTTAAGAAGATTATTTTTTCTTCTTAACCTTCGGTTCTTTCTGACCGCTCATTTCTACCGATGCAATCCGAAATACAATTGAATTTTGAAAAATAAGGGGATGGGAATATTGGCAGGTCACTATTCCCTCACAAGGAGAAATGATTTTTTCAAGCCTTTCCCCGCTCAAAGCATCCATAACCTTGCCCAGCTTATCCCCTTTTTGGACATGAGTTCCACACTTTACCGATGGACTGAAAATACCTGCCCGTGCCGCTTTAATCACAGTGATGGCAGCAGGATTAATGATATTACTATTATATCCTTCAAACACAGGCGATTTTAACATTTTGCGTTTGGACAAAAATCGTACTATTGCATTATGCACATCACGACTGGTACTTTCATCAACCGCTCCACTCTTGCCAAAAACAATCGAGAAGGCTTTCGTTCCCCAAAGTTGCCAATTATATTGCAACATCGCCGTTTCGACCGGATTATGTGGACGATGATGAATAAAACTAAGCCCCAAGTCTTTTACTGATTCCAAATCTTCGTATCCGCTGGAAATGATTTTGACATAAGGCAGGCACATCCCCTGATCACGTCGCCCCTCCAGAATCATCCCATAATCATACCCTTGAAGGGCTTCAAAAAGACGCGCCGCAATCCGTTGTGTCGTTTCTCCTTGCTCGTATCCAGGGAACATCATATTGATGTCTGTTTTGTCCAGTGGCCAGTGCCGTTCACCCATGTTGAGGGCATACGTATTGATTGCCGGTATCACAAGGATTTTACCAACAATTTTTCCCTCTTCTTCTTTTATTCGAAGATATTCGACAAGCTGTGATGCAACATACAACTGATTAACATGCTCACCGCTCATTGCGCCGACAATTGCAACCGATGCCCCTTTACTGTTTTCACCAAACAAAAAACCTTCGATCTTCAGCGGTGCACGATTGGGAGACTCTAGGGTGACAATATCAACACGCTTCATTGTTTCTCTCCAAAAATACGCCCAAGCAAAGACCCTTCATAAACGATCGGATACGCTCGCAACGTAAACAGTATCCCCGTTATCGGCGCTAAAATTTCATCCATGCGCTTCCCTCCCAGCGCATTAACGATGTGCCCTACCACTTCGCCTTTTTGCACCACTTGACAGTGTTCAATCGCGGGGACAAATAATCCAGGACACGATGCGTTGAGATACACCACTTCGCCTTCATGCGATTGTATTGGAAAACGTACTTCAACTTTTGGAATGTCCAAAATTCCCTCATGGCGCATCAAATTTAACAACCCCTCCAGCAATTGTTCACCGTTTGATTTACCCAAACGCATCCCAACGCCCATCTCTACCACCAATGTTTTTGTCCCGATCTTATTCATCGCATGCGCTTACGTGGATTCCAAAACCGTAACCGCATCATGCACCCACACGAAATCAATGTTCAGTAAATTGGCAAGAGGAACAAGGGTATTTTCTTGTGCTTTTGCGATGCGCACTTGCGGAATTTCTCGCAAATAAATATTGCTGGAATGAATGTCGATGGCGAAATCACTTCCTCTCATCACCTCCACAACCCCATGGGCGATTTGAGCAGGCAAAAAATCTTCTTTGCTCCCCGGGAAAATACGGTTCAAATCAATGTCGTAAAAAGGAATCGTACGGGTAATACTGTCAATACCCAAGCTGTTGATGGCAGGGTAAATATCGATGGTTCCCTTTATGGCTTCAAGATGCTCTCGTAACCATTCTCCAAGCAAAAAACAAACATACTGTCCCTCGAGCTCATCCCCATGGATACCGCTCACTACCGATATGCGCTTTGTTGGCTTGCCTTTTTTAGGAGTATAACGACACCTCTGTATCCGAAAATTTTCCCCAACAGGCAGTTCTATCGTTAATACTTCTTCTATGTTACCCATATTCATCCTTGTGTTTGCGACTCTTTTTCGGTAAGTTCCAAAATACACGCTTTTTCTTCAATCACCTTATCAATCACACCGTTCACGATAGCCAACCCTTTTGCTAAATCCGATGTAAAAATTTTACTAGGTTGATAATTATGATTCAACCTTTTCGCAATAGTATTCATTGCATCCAATTCACTATTCACCAAATCGAAACCTTCATACAATCGTAAAATCAGATCAAACCGTTCCACGTACTGTCCTAAACGGATAAAATTATAGGCCTTCGTGCGCCCAAGCTCTGAAGAAAAAATACCCAAAATAAAAGCAATATCATCAATAAAATCTTCCAGTATTCTTGGGGTAACGACTTTTCCACATTCGCTTAATATACGACTATGAATCAAATTCAATCGTGCAAAGCCACGTTCATCAAGCAAATTACGCGTTTCAATCGCATTTTCTCGCGCTATCAATATCATCGATGCTATCGAACTGCTGTGATTACCATAAACTCCCTGACGTAAAAAATCATGCGCATCCACATAATCAATAACAACGTCTAATTTTTCATAATGATGCCGACCATAATCAAAATTGCGGTCAATGACATTGTCATACCCAATCATTAATTCTTTGAGCATGGTTTGCGCGCGCTGCAAATAACGCCCTTTCCAATAAAGATACCGCGCCGCATTTACCGTAATTGCTGTTTCCATCATAGTTCTACCACCCACGTATCTTTGAAGCCTCCTCCTTGGGAGGAGTTGACCAAATAATTGCCCTCTTCCATCGCATAGCGGGTTAATCCGCCCATACTCACCGTAATGGCTTCACCGTAAATCACATAAGCACGCAAATCTGCTTTTCGTGGCTCAATACCGCCGTTGAGCATGCACGGGAGATCGTAAAATTCGATCACTTCTTGCGCGATAAAACGACGCGGATTTTCAATAATCTTGGCAACGATTTGGGCACGTTGCTCTGGCGTTAAACGGTTACCGAACAGCACACCGTATCCGCCTGCTTCGGCAACGTCTTTGATAACGAGTTTATCAATATTTGCCAATACGTATTCGCGATCTTTTTCATAATAGGGTAAATAGGTTGGTGCATTAGAGAGAATCGGTTCCTCTTTGAGATAATAGCGAATCATTTCAGGGACAAAATAATAGATACCTTTATCATCCGCAACACCGTTGCCAATGCCGTTCATAACCGCAACATTCCCCGCACGATACGCACGCATCAAATGAGGCACACCAATAAGACTCTCTTCATCAAACGCTTCGGGATCGAGAAAATCATCATCAAGACGTCGATAAATCGCCCCGACACGCAACCGCTCACCATCGTAACTGCGCAGATACACCACCTCATTTTCTACTACTAAATCATCCCCGCTGACCAATGTCGCACCGGTGATTTTAGCCAAATAGCTGTGCTCGTAAAAAGCGGAATTGTATCTCCCCGGAGTCAAAACGACATTAAGACCGCCGGTATTGACATAGTCCATCGCCTCTTTGAGTTGGGTCCCGTATTGACGAAGTTTAGAAATATTCATCTGCTCAAAAAATTCCGGATAGGTATGACGAAAAGCACGACGGATGGTAAGCGGGTAACTTACACCGCTTGGGACGCGAAGATTATCTTCGAGAATCACCCACTCGCCGCTTACCGTATCTTTAACCAGGTCAATCCCGCTGATATGGGTACGTATCCCTTTGGGGGGAACAACGCCGGCAAAGGCAGGCAGATACCCCGTAGCCGAATCAATGTATTCCTTGGGAACAATACCATCTTGTACGATTTTCTGCTCCGTGTAGATATCATTCAAAAAAGCATTGAGGGCACGAACACGTTGAACAATACCGGCTTGCAGATGATCAAACTCTTTTTTGGGGATGATACGAGGGATCATATCAAAAGGAAAGGAACGCTCAATAAAATTTCCCTCTTTAAAGAGATTAAAATTGACCGCATTGGTCTCGAGAAAATCTTTAAATTCTGAAACCTTACTCTGATCGACGCCATCAAAAATGTCGTAAAACTTTTGCAACTCCGGTGTAATTGGCTCTGTCATGCTTTCCCTTCGGAAAATAAATAGTAACCATTAATAGTATCCTAAATCAGGTTTAGGTATTGCTTAAGTATTCACCAAAAAGTGATATTTTTATAATAATTACCCATTTTTGAGTTTTTGCAGTGCTTCTTCAACATTATCTTGTCGCATGAGCGACTCTCCGACTAAAAAGGCATCCACTCCTGCCTGATTCAAATCCGCCAGTTGCCCATGCTCATAGATACCGCTTTCAGCCACAATAATTTTGCCATTGGGAATGAGGGGCATAAGATCGTAGCTGAGGTTCATGTTCATCTCAAAGGTTTGCAAATTACGATGATTGATCCCGATGATGTCGGCACCCGCATAAATTGCTTTGGTCAATTCGGATTTATCGTGGATTTCTACCAACGCTTCCATCCCAAGATGGCGCGTATAATTGAGCAGTTCCTTGAGCTCCCCCTTAGACAGCGCCGCAGCGATGAGGAGGACAAAATCAGCCCCGTACACCAATGCCTCAAGAAGCTGATATTTGGTAACAATAAAATCTTTGCGTAACAAAGGAATCCCCACGTAACGACGAATCTCCGCGAGATAATCGAGATTTCCTTGAAAAAAATGGGGTTCTGTCAAAATCGAAATGGCATTTGCCCCTCCGCGCTCATACCCTTGCGCAATCGCAACAGGATCAAAATCCTCACGAATCACGCCACGAGACGGACTCGCTTTCTTCACCTCAGCGATAATACGAAACGGTTCATCCGCCGTGGAGGTCAAAAACGAGTACACATCGCGCGGAGCTCTCGAATTAAACGCCAAAGAACGTCCTAACCAATCCATGCTGAACTTGGATTCTCGTTCCTTCACATCTTCTCGTGTTTTTACCAATATGTCGTCTAAAATCATGATTTTCCTTTTAATAAATCGTTTTTTATTTCTATAAGAACCAATAAAAGCTCAGAAATATTATTTTGACAAATGCCATAAATCATTTCCGCATCCAAATCAAAATAGTGATGGCTGATAAAATCTCGGATTCCTTTAATTTTTTTCCATTCGATTGTCGGATAAAGTGCCAAAAGTTCATAATTCGTAATCTTGTCTATATTTTTTAAACTCTCGCCTACAGCAATAAGTTTCATGCATATACTATCAAGCTTCTCTTGTCCTGCTTTGGTATCCATAAAATCATCCATACACGTAGCGTATGCACATCGCTCTGTAACGATTTCAATCGACTCAATAATTTGTTCGAGTATTTCGATAACTAAATCTTTATCATACATAAATACCCTCTCTTAAAATTCTATTTTTTAACGCAAGATTCATTTTATCTCTAAGCCTAACGACATCAACTTTTGCGTGAAACGTGCTTTCAAGCATCTCTTTAAAATCATACAGAGCAAAATAATCGCTCAGTTTTGTTTCAATCGCAATATCAATGTCGCTATCATCACGGTTTTCTCCTCGTGCATAGGAACCAAAAAGGGCAATTTTAGAAATCTGATATTTGCTTTTAAACTCTTCTTGATGCGCTCGTAAATAATTTAAAATTTCTTCTTTGATCATCTTCCTCTCCATTGCGCTACCGTACTTGTCTCATCTGTCTCAATTTTTTAAAGTTTAACTCACTCTTCCTTTGTTTTGCACTGTTGTATAGCTTTAATATGATCTTTTACTTCCTGCTCATCAGCGCCAATAATCGCTTCCACCTGTTTTATAAGACGCGATGCTTCAGCACATTCCCCAAGCTTGTATTTTCCCCACGCAAGCGAATCAAGGTAAAATGCTGATTGGGGCTGCTTATCAAGGGCTTTTTGAACATAAGATATTCCCTCTTTCACACCCAAATCATGATCAATCATCAAATAGCCAAGATAATTGAGATACACCGGATCTTGCATCTGCTCATTGGCTTGCTTTAAATTCTCTAGCACTTTCTTTAAGAGCTTTGTATCCTTTTTATCCGTGGCGGCTTCGTATTCAAATACCGAACTTTGGGCTAAATACAAAGGATTGGCTTCACGCTTAAAAAGCTTATCCGCCAGCGCAGCTGCTTTTTTAAATTGTTTATCTTGAGCATACAATCCTAGCAGCATGGGATCATTAACTCCCGATTTTTCAAGCAAAATCGTTAATTTCTGTAGTTCCTGCCGATACACATAGATTTTAACCGCCTCTTGCGCTATCGACGGATCTTCCGAGAGCTCATAGGTTGCTTCATAGACGCCAACGGCATCCTCCAAGGCGCCGCTGTCTGCATACAAACTGCCCAGTCTTTTTCCCAAAAGTTTCGAATTGCCATGTACTCCGATATGCTCTTTTAAAAAGGCAATCGCTTCTTCTTTTTGGTTTAAATGGGTATACATTATAAGGGCAATACGTTCTGCCGTTTCTTCATTATAAGTAAGCCCATACGCATTTTTTAGTTCACTGTACCCGCTTTGATAATTGCCCAGTTTAATAAGGGCCTCCGCACTTAGAAGATAATCCGATGCCTCTTTCGTCCGCTCGGACAAGATGCGCGATTCATTCGCTGCTTCTGAGTACTTACCCTCTTTGAGCAAAGCAACCACATGAAAACGAAGCAGTATTTTATCCTCAGGATTTTCATCCAATGCTTCTTGCGTTGCCTTTGTAAACTGCGAACTGTCCTTTGTAAATTCATACATGCGTAACGAATCGTACAAATACCCTTTCTTGCCGGTTATGTCATACAAATGCTTAAAATACTGCGAAGCCAAATCCGTTTTTTGGCGTACTTGCGCATCCATTGCCGCTAGAATATACGTTTCATCGCTTATTGCCGTAGGCATTTTAATGTTACTCGTCGCCTGCGCCATCACCGCACACGCCAATATTATCAGTAGATGTTTATTCATTAATTATCCCTGGGCATTCAGCTTTGAGTTCATCCACACGGTGGCGAAAATAGTCCCAAAAGGGGAACGTTCGACACTGAAGCGGTCTGGCTTGATAGATACTGCATCCATTGGCTTTACGATCAAAAAAGGCACAATCGTGCGAACCGTTCACCACTTTTTCCTTGAGCGAATATCGATAGACAACTTTTCGTAAAAAGGTACGGCGAAACTCACCTTCATCCATCTCCAACAATTTTGCAATGGCCGCTATTTCCGTGACCGAAACAAAGATATTACCACTCTCTCCCGTACAACAATTCCCGCCGCACGAGACACATGCACTGGGGTCAAATGCGTAACTAAAACCGTCTTGTGTCATTAAATCGGACATTTGATACTGTGTGCCTTTGCCTTGTCATAAGTCGCCTGTACAGCGGGCGTGTATGAATCATTTTCAAACGTAATCAGCGGTGCCCATACGTTCATCGCCGACTTGCTGTTTTTCTTCACGCGAAACATCACCAACGTGCTGGGACGATCACTTTTAGAATGGACGAATTGTACATCAACGACTCTTAATTTGACAGCTTCAAACGCACTGCATATTTGCGCAAATTGGCGTGCATCATAACAGATCACGGCGCAACCATGCGGTCGTAAAAGCTTCGCAATTTTTTGGGCATACGCCTCTATGGGCATATGAACATTGTACCGTGCCTGATGGATCATCGCATTTTCTGAGCGGGCAGAGCCTTCATTATAAAAAGGGGGATTAGAAACAATCCAATCAAACCCCTCTTTGTCCTCATGCTCCAAAAAATCACACTCATGCAAAATATAGTCTATATCGTTAATCTGTGCATTGCGTCTGGAAAACTCGGCATAGATACTCTGTTTTTCAACCGCTTCGAGCCGTACCTCACAATCACGCCCTGTGAGCAGTCCTACAATACCGCATCCTGCACCCACATCGAGCATCCGACCTTTGGGATTGAAATGGGTGATAAATCCGTACAGCAGTATCGAATCGCTGTTGTAACAGTAACCACCATCGGGCTGATAAAGGAGCATTTAGATACCTTTTTTAGTCATGTGTAAATTTTGCCGTTTTTTTAACATAGGTTTGAACCTATGAGTAAATTTATTAATTTTTTACATATAGCTTTTTTAATTAGCTATTTCATTCAGTAGTATAACTAACCGATGTATTGTTGTAGAGGGATTGTCATTTTCTGGATTATGATTTTCACCATAACTATTTAGTAATCTGGTGGCATTATTTATCGCTATTGATTGGCTATTCTGAAGAGTTTCAAATATTAACTTAGCATAATTTGCTTGCTTAATATTATCTCTATTTAAATTAGAAAATTTATAGGGTTCAACCTCTTTTAGTTTTTTTACAACTTGTTGCACTATTTTATCTCTAATTATAGCTGTCGTTCTATATTCAAAATGCAAAAGATACCAAAGTTCAAATGCATCGTTGGCATAAGCCACATCAATATTTAAATCTTTTCTTCTATTTTTTGAATTTTCAATAGCATTATTGAAATCTTGTGCAGTATGACCACCTGCATTAACTATTTCAGAATCTCTATCAATCACTATCCATTTATGATCAAATTCTTTATATGTTTTCCCATATTGATTTTTGTAACTTTTAAGATTTGCCAAGACTCCCGTAGGATGTGTAGCACCATTATGTGGAACGATGACAATAGAATCTTGTGTGATTTTTTTCGCTTTAATAAGTTGCTCTATTATCATCTTAAAGTAAGCAGGAGAAGAAACACTATCTTCACAAGCAATAATCACAGCATTAACGGTATTTCTATCATTGATAGCTCTTTTGAAGTCTGTTTTGACTTTTTCCTTATTTTTTTGAAAAAGTTTATCTCCACCGCCTCTTCGTGCCATGATGATTCCTAAAACTCAAATTTACCAAGATAAGGGATTGCTCCATATTTACCTTGGATATATTGCTTTTCAAAATCCTCTTGCTTTCTCACATTTTTAAATTGTGCCAACGAATAGATAGTCGTTGCGCCGTATTGATCTTTTTCGGTCAACCAAATTTGATCTCTTCTAAATAATTCAGGCTTTAAAAGATTGGTATCATGTGTTGCAAAAATGAGCTGTGCATTGTTTTTATTAATATCTTCATCATGGAAAAGCTTAATTAAATGTTGAGTCAAAATCGGATGTAAACTTGCATCTAATTCATCAATAATTAAAATCTTTCCATTCTGCAATGTATCCAAAATTGGTGCCGACATTGCAAAAAACTTTTTTGTACCTTTTGATTCATCTTCATTTAACTCAAAAACAACATTACTAATTACTTTTCCATCTTGATCAAATTTTTGATGAATTGTATTGAGAGAAACTGATTTCCATCCTTTTTCATTCATAATTTTAGTTTTAAGATCATCAGGCAAAGCCCATGTAGCGATAGATTCTAAGGATATATCTTCTTCTTCGATTTGAATATCATTAATACCAATGTCAGCTGTTTTGACAAGATCTACGATTTTTGTTCTGAATGCTTCATCTTCCATTTTTTTCATTGTAAAATTAATATATCCGTCATGATCCATTCCATCAATCATATTAAATTGATTGAACCATCCAAGAATTGCTTTTGAAATTTCGCCGTCAGCTTGGTCACATTTCCAGATAAAAAGTTGATTTTTTGCAATTCTAATTTTTTCTTCTTTTTTATTAAAAAAGTCATGTCCCTCTTTAAATTTGTTAAGATTTACATAATCTGATTCTTCCGCATCTCTAAAAAAAAGTTTTGCCTCTTTTCCTTTTTCATCCGCATAGAGCCATTCACTGTAAACAACTTCACTGTCTGTTTCAAATCCATATCTATATTTAATTTCATCGATAAAAAAAACAATTTCGAAAGTACTTGACTCTTTTTCTGTTTCAGTAGACAAGAGATAAGGATCATGCGGCAATTGATCCGTTGATTGTATAATCTTATAGCGATTCAATACCAACCGACTCATAAAAGCCATTGCTTTTAAAAGATTACTTTTACCACTCGCATTTGCACCGTAGATGATAGAGCTTCTTAATAGGTTATAGTTTCTAAATTCAAAGCTATTACCTTCATCTTTTGAGGAAGTTAGCATACTAAACGTTGCAGTATCTTTGATAGAACGAAAATTATTAACTTTGAATTCTACTAACATATCTTCCACCCCCTTGTATTATCAGAAATAATAGCATAATAATTGTGTATTTTGCATAAATTATACAAAAATAGTATTTATTATTTGATTTTTCTTGAAATCATGGTATAATTATGCCAATGTTACACGAATAAAGTAGCAGAGAAAATATTGCAATTATAATTTGTGATTGCAGTAAATGAGGTGGAGTAATTTCTATTGGAGTAGAAATTACTTTTGTCGAGTAATTAACAGGCAGTGTTAATGTGACGGTTATGATAGCAAAAAAATACTATATTCTTTATGATGTCGTGTTTTCTCTTTTTAACTTATCACATTTAATGTTACAAAATTGCTCATATTTTTACCATACCCGAAGGAGTAAATATGGGTTTAATTACAAAAAATGATTTAATTTATAAAGACTACAGTTGGACAGCCATATCAGGCGATAATCCAAAAGTCACAGGTGAACCTGATAGTACACTATTTAATCGTCATGAAGGTTATGAAGTTTTGTAATTAATTAACAAGCTAGCATAAATGTGGAATTTCAAACAAAAAATCTCT
>JAUPLR010000149.1 GCA_030836825.1 Campylobacterota bacterium | reverse complement strand
GGCATACGAGATTAAAAGTCTGAGTAGAGTGACTTGTGTTCAGTCGTGTGCTCTTCCGATCTTAAACGAAAAAGAGCAGATAGTATAGAAATTATATGAGAAGATGGGTAAACTGTCTATTGAGCGTGACTTTTTAAAAAAAAGCTTAGAGAGATTTTATGGGAAGAAAGAGGACGATTAATTGATAAAAATGAAACTGAACTCAGCTTGCGTCGGCAATGTGAGCTGTTAGGGGTAAATCGGAGCTCACTGTATTACGATAAAAAGACGGCGGAACAAGGTGGAGCTGATTTGCTGAATATGATTCGAGAGATATGGGAAAAGTACCCATTTTATGGCTATCGTCGAATCACTAAAGAATTGAAGGCAAATGGAATAAAGGTTAATCGCAAGCGAGTGCAGAGGGCAATGGTTTTGGGAGGCATACAAGCGATCTACCCTGGGCCAAATACCAGCAGACGTAATCGACTACATAAGATTCATCCGTACAGATTGCGTGATTTAGTAATTGAAAGACCTAATCAGGCCTGGATGGTTGATATCACCTATTTAAGGCTAAGACAAGGTTTTGTATATTTAGTAGCGCTAATTGATGTATATAGCCGTTATATTGTTGGTTGGTCGTTATCAACGACATTAGAGACTAGCTTTTGTATTGATGCAGTAAAAGATGGGCTTTTAATTGCGAAGCCAGAAATTATAAACAGCGATCAAGGTTGTCAGTTTACTAGTGAAGAATGGATTGATTTTTTAAAGGCCCAAGCCATTACAGTTAGCATGACTGGCAAGGGAAGGTGTAAGGATAAAATTTATATTGAACGGTTTTGGCGTAGTTTAAACCCGCTTTCTTTTTAGGAAATAGCTGAGATCAGCATAAACAGGTGGTTTCAGCTATTTTTACATTTACAATGTAGCCATACATTTTTACAATATCTGTGAGATATTGCTTGACATTATGGAGAATTCTATTAGAATTCGTAGCCATGGAACATGCCAGCTCACCACCAATTCATCTAGAGATACAGAGGCATCGCAACAATTGCTACGGTTTATTACGGACTAGCTATCGAGAAAGCGGCAAAATACGACACACAACTCATGGTCGCATAACCGGGTTTTCGCACGAAAAATTAAAACTTATACAGGCCGCGCTGCGAAATGAAGTTGTCTATACCTCATCAAATGAAGCACCAAAAATAGCAAATTCCAGAGAGTATGGCGCATCACAAGTGATTCTTTGTTTAGCCAAAGGATTGGAATTAGATAAGATGTTATATTCCAAGAACAACTTGCAATGGGTGAAAGATTGTCTGGCTATGATAATAGGCAGATTAATTTATGCTGGCAGTAAATTATCGTTAACTAACCGCTATAAAGATACGGTGTTATGGGAGCTTTGCGGAGTTAAAGGAATCCCAGATGTAGATGAAAACTGCTACAGCAGCATGGATAGATTACTCGAGCGTCAGCAAGATATTCAGCAAAAATTAGCGGCAAAACACTTTTCTGATAACGCTATGGTGTTGTATGACATCACGAGCAGTTATTTTGAAGGAGAATATTCAGAAAGCCAAATTGTTAAATTTGGTTATAACCGTGATTGCAAACGCGGTCACGAACAAATAGTAATCGGACTTATTTGTAATATGGATGGTTGCCCAATTGCTGTAGAAGTTTTTGCCGGAAATACAAAAGACGAAACAACTGTAAAATCCAAGATCGAAGAGATTGAAAAACGCTACAAAATTAAGCAAATAATCTTCGTTGGCGATCGGGGGATGGTAACTAAAAGCAATATAGGAAAAATTAAAAAAGAAGGGTTCCATTTTATTTCAGCGTTAACACATCCTCAAATTAAAGAACTACTTAGTAAAAAAGTTCTCGCAATAAAGATGTTTGATCATGAAAAAATCATCGAGATGGCTGATGCTGATAATCCTGAGTATCGTTATTGCCTTTGCCGTAACAAAGCTACCGGCAAACGCGAAACCATCACAAGGCAAGAACTTTTGAAAAAAACCACAACTGCGTTAGATAAAATTGCTAATTCTCCGAAAAAGTCAACTACCAAAGAAACTGCTGCCAGAGTTGGAAAAATTTTTGGTTCAACAAAAATGGGTAAATTTATTGAGTGGGAAGTTAATAGAGGCAGACTAAAGTGGTCGTTGAAAACAGATTTTGTCGAAGCCGAATCAAACTTAGACGGATGCTACATAATAGTTTCAGATGCACCAAAAGATAAATTTAATTCGGAAAAATTAGTGCAATCGTATAAGCAATTGCGACTGGTTGAACAGGCATTTCGAAACTTAAAAACTGTACAATTAGAGATTAGGCCCGTATATCACAAAACTGATATACGCATTCGCAGTCATGTGTTTCTTTGCATGTTAGCGTACTATTTGCAATGGAATATGAATCAAAAACTAAAACCACTATTTGAAAAAGATGGTAACCACAAAAAACACTTTTGGACTTTTGAAAATGTTATTGAAAGGCTGAAGAGTATTCGCATAGAAGAAATTCATACTGCTGGAACCACATGCAAAATCATCACTCAACTCGATGAGGATCAAAGGACAATTTTGAATTTACTTGGAGCGAAGCTGTAGCCATAAACAGGAAATCCAATTTATGGGTTTAGCCCAGTAACTATGCCACTTTTCGTCTTTTGGCTAAAAGAATGTGGGTTTTATCTAATTTTACAATATATTTTTTGTTTCTAACTGACATATAAATCCTCCTAAATAAATATGAAGATCGGAAGAGCGTCGT
>JAUPLR010000148.1 GCA_030836825.1 Campylobacterota bacterium | reverse complement strand
TGAAGTACTTATCTCCAAAAGAGATAAAGGGCAATATCGACAGTCAATTTGCTATTTTTGGTAACAAGCATACGTGGATCATGACGATTATCTATACGATGACGTTTGGTTCGTTTATTGGTTTTGCCGCGTCTTTCCCTAAGTTGATTCAAGACATCTTCGGCGGAGAGATAAATCCAATGACGTATGCGTTTCTTGGGCCGTTGTTGGGTGCGTTGATTCGACCTATCGGTGGCTGGCTTTCAGATAAAGTAAACAGTGGTGCAGCGGTTACCGCTTGGAGTACGGTTTTACAAATTGTATCGGCTGCTGCTGTTGCTTATTATATTATTCAAGCCAGAGAGCTTGCCGCTCTTTCGGGTCCTGCAGAAGCTGCTGCTCAGTATTGGTGGCCGTTCTTCTGGAGTTTCATGCTCCTATTTGCAGGTACAGGACTTGGTAATGGGTCTACCTTTAGAAGTATTCCTTATATCTTTAACAAGGCGCAAGTAGGACCTGTTTTAGGATGGACTGCAGCAATTGCTGCCTACGGTGCCTTTATCATTCCACAGCTTTTTGGTGCGCAGATCAAAGCGGGACATGCAGAAAATGCTGTCTATGCTTTCATCGCTTATTATGTCGTTTGTTTAGTACTAAACTGGTGGTATTATGACCGAAAAAATTCTGGAATTAAGTGTTAACGTAATGTAAAAAAATATGCCTTGATGAATTCAAGGCATATTCCCGAAAGTCTAAAAAGTTTCCCCTCAACGTAAAGCTCTCCTTTTTCCTTCAGTGTTATTTCCTTAATAATTTATATTAGTTTCTATGTTCTATTATAAATCGTGTTATAATATGAAATAAGTATTATTAGCACTATTATAAATCCGGAGCCCTTGATGTCTGATGATAACGCTTTAATCTCTTTTGTTGCCTCCAAAATAGAACTCCCCGAGGAGATTGTCATCACTTTGTTCAAAAAATTCATCGCGAATGCTGAAGCCATTTTGACCAAATTTGAGGAAGAGCATGAGGATGCCGCGGCATTGAAAATGGCGGTTCATTCCCTCAAAGGGATTTCGAGAAATCTCTATCTCGAGGCGCTTGGCAATGCGTGTGAAGCATTTGAACGCGCCCTCCCAACCCTCACCTCTGATGAAAAAAGAAAGCACCTTTTACAGCTGGGAGAAGAGACACTGAAAATCATTGCCCAGATGAAAAGAGCTCTCGCATGATGGAGTGTATCACCCCCTTTATCATTGTCAATATTGACGACAACGATATGAATTTGCTCCTGATCGAAAGCTATTTACAGGAGACCGATACAACGTTTGTCAGCTTCACTGACCCTCTCGCTGCGGTTGAGTACATGCAAAACAACCCTTTTGACATGGTGCTCGTCGACTATGAGATGCCGCAGATGAACGGGATAGACGTCACGACCGCCGTCAAAAAAATTGATCCCGAGGCTCCGATCATCATGATCACCGCAAGCGGCGCCGAAAATACCGTTCAAGTCCAGGCGCTTTTGGCCGGAGTCAATGATTTCATCAAAAAACCGGTGGACAAGGCCATTCTCCTTAATCGTGTTCGAAATTTCATCAAGCTGCGCAGAGCCATCGTCCGCCTCAACGATCAAGAAAAATATTTGCGTATCCGCGTAGATGAAGCCACCGCCAATCTTCATAAAACCATCGACGAGTTGATGAAATCGTATGCTGCCTTGGAGCAAAAAGAACACGAAACGCTTCGCGTCCTCTCTCGCACTGCGGAGTACAAAGATGAGGATACCGCCAGCCATGTCAAACGAGTATCGGGATATGCTGTCCTCATGGCAAGACGTCTGAATCTGGATGAGTCTGAACAAAACATCTTGCATTATGCTGCCCCCTTGCACGATCTTGGCAAAGTAGGAACTCCCGACAACATCCTTCTTAAACCCGGAAAGCTCGATGATGATGAAATGAAAATCATGCGGGAACACGCGGTAATCGGTGCGAATATTCTCAAAGACTCTACGAGTCCGTATCTTCAGGCGGGACACGTCATCGCCGCCAGCCATCATGAAAAATACGACGGCAGCGGTTACCCAATGGGTCTTTCAGGGGAGGAAATCCCGCTGTACGGACGTATTGTCGCCATCGCCGATGTTTTCGATGCCCTCACCTCTGCACGTCCTTATAAGAAAGCATGGTCGTTTAACGAAGCGATCGATTTTCTAAACCAAAATGCCGGTAAACATTTCGATCCTGTTTTAATTGCCCTTTTTACCGCAGATTTAGACGAAGTTCATGCCATACATGACCAATCTCAGGATTAATACTTTATGAAAAAAAGAGCGGCTCCATGACATTGGATGATAAGCCAAGGCATGATAACGAGTGTCGTTTATTGCAGAGAAAAGATGTCATTTCTCTTTTTTTCCTAATTTATACGGTTTTCATCGTTTTTATTTCCTACCATTTCTACACAGAGCATCAGGATGAGGTCTATGTTACCGGAGTCCTCGGATTTGTTCTGAATCTCATTGTCCTCGTTATCCTTCTGCTCTTAATTCACAATCAAAAAACATTAAAAACCCGATACGCTGAACTCGACATGCTCAACACCCTGATCGATGAGTCTAATGACATGGTTTTTATCCTCCGGATGGAAGACGGCTATATCCAATACGTCAACCAAACCTCGATAAGAATGTTAGGCTACTCTCTGGAGGAGCTGCGCACTATTGGGATAGAAGGATTCCGCCGCCCGCTCAAAGAAGGTGAACCGTTCATGGAGCATCTCGAAGAGTTAAAAGCAATCGGGAGACTCACAGACTACGCCATCCTAACACGCAAAGACGGCAGTGAATTCCCCATCGAAGCCAATGTCCGTATCCTCACCTACGGTGATAAAAGCTACAATATTGCATTCGTGCGGGACATTACCGAAAATAATAAATATCTCCAAAAACTAAATGCCATTACCCAGCATCTTAACGAAGCACAAAAGATTACCAAACTTGGCAGCTGGTATCTAAATTTGCGTACAGGAGAACTCGATTGGTCGGATGAGATTTATGCGCTCTTTGAATTGGATCCCGCCCTGCATAGCCCTACTTAGGAAGGGTTTTTGATTGCCATTCACCCAGAGGACCGCGAACTTGTCAATACGGCATATCTCCACTCCGTTGAGAACAAAACCACCTACAATTACGTTCACCGACTTTTGATGACCGATGGTCGTATTAAATACGTCCGCGAGCAGGGAGAAAATTTTTACGATCTCGATGGACAAGCCCTAGAGTCCAGAGGCACGGTTCATGATATTACCAATGAAATCGTACTCCAAAAAAGCCTAGAAGAAAAAAATCTCGAATTAACCAATTATATCCTCGAACTTAAACTCACGTCAGAAGCTGCAAAACGCGCCAACCAAGCTAAAAGTGATTTTTTAGCCAACATGTCGCATGAAATTCGTACCCCGCTCAATGGCGTTATCGGTTTGACGGAGATGTTGTTGCAAACCGACTTACAACCTCTGCAGCGTGAATATCTCAATAAATCCGACACGGCGTCACGCGCACTGTTAAGTGTTCTCAACAATATCTTGGATTACTCAAAAATCGAAGCGCGCAAACTCATCCTTGAAACCACCTTGTTCAATCTAAACGATGTTGTGGGTGATCTTGTTGCCATGCTCT
>JAUPLR010000147.1 GCA_030836825.1 Campylobacterota bacterium | reverse complement strand
TGTAGGACACGGTTCCATCTAACGGATGGCCATGGTAACATGAGGGACAGTGCAACAGAGAGTAGACTGCCTTCTATTTATAGGAGGTGAGGGTGAAACGGCGGGGTAAGATCCAACCAGTCTTGTAGGCAACTATGAGAGCTATGTAAACCCAACCGCGCAGCAAGAAACAGATGGTTAGCGTCCTACATCGCTATTGTTTCGCTAGAGGCCTTGAGTGATCAAGGCAGTAGATTAATTATCACTAATCCAGAACCCGGCTTATTGTGTGCCTAACTCGTTCAAACCGCCTATTTTAGGTCTTTCAGAAGGCTTCTTTTTGAGAGCGTGCCAAAAGTGTGCCAAAGAGATCGAAGTTTTTTCCTAGATCGATTGTCTTAGCATCAATTACACTAGCATAATGAGCTAGAGTAACTTTAGGGGTAGAGTGTCCTAATAAACCTGCCAGTTCATTAATACTCACTACTCCGTCTTGTAGCATGATCGTCGCAAACGTATGCCGACACGAATACACTCTCCGTCTCTCAAATCCACACTCTTTTAATAACTTCCACCATTCATGATTGAAGTCTAAATTGGCTTCACGGGTAGGCACAAGGGCTAATCGCATCTCTTTGCAGATAAAAAACGGTTTTTAAAGATTGCGTTTTCTAGCCCATTCCTCTTGACTTTCATTTAGGAATATTTGACTATAATAATCGTTACATATATACTAAATTAAAGAGATTATGATGTCAGCGATAAAGCGTGTGTTAGAAACTATTGAAGAATTCAAAAAAGGGCGTATGGTTATCATGGTGGATGATGAAGATCGTGAGAATGAGGGCGACCTTGTCTATGCATCGGTTTTTTCAACTCCTGATCATGTCAACTTTATGGCAACACATGCCAAGGGGTTGATTTGCGTTGCGATTAACCCTGCGATCGCCAAGAGGCTCAATTTAGAGCCGATGGTGAAGTCCAACTCGTCTATGCACGAAACGGCTTTTACGGTCTCTGTGGATGCCACTGCTGCAACTACCGGTATTTCGACGGCAGAGCGAGATATGACGATCAAGATTTTGGGTAATCCGATCAGTCAGCCCTGCGAGCTTGTGATGCCGGGGCATATTTTTCCATTGATCGCAAAAGAGGGCGGTACGCTTGTCCGTATCGGGCATACGGAGGGCTCTGTTGATTTGTGTCGTCTTGCCGGACTTGCTGAATCGGCCGTAATATGTGAGATTATGAAAGAAGATGGCTCAATGGCACGTCGTGATGATTTGGATATTTTTGCACTCAAGCATGATCTTAAAACGGTTTACATCTCTGATATTGTTGAATTTCGTCTTGCCAATGAGATTTTGGTCAAAGCCATATCTGAGGAAGAGATTGAATTTTTTGGTGTCAATGTAAAAAAATACCTTTTTGAAGATCATCAGGGTGATGAACATACCGCAATCGTTTTTTACAAAGCAGGGGAAACTTCGAATGTGCGTGTTCATAATATTATTCCTGATATCGACCTTCTGCTAAACCAAAATAAATACATGCAGCTTGTTGATTCGATACGCTATCTCAAGCAAAATAGCGGCGTATTGCTTTTTATCAATAAACCAAAACATGCGCAGGGAAATATGAAAGAGTACGGTATTGGGGCGCAGATTTTGAAAATACTGGGTGTTCGTCATATGAAATTGCTTGCGGATAACAAAAATACGGAATTTTCTGCATTAAGCGGTTTTGGATTGGATGTTGTGGAGATTATCGACCCTACGAAAGAGCATTAAGCTCTTCTAGCGGCTCGTATTGCACTTGCGTACTGTTTGATACCTTTGAGGTTGTGGCTGCGGGGTAGACCCTAAAGCAGTGCCTAGAGCCGCACCTCCTATTGTCGCTGCTGCTTTTCCCCTGCCGCTTCCGAACTGATGCCCAATCACTCCCCCAATAATGCCACCCACAATGGCTCCATATAGGTTGGGCGATTCGTATTCAGGGCTGTTTTGAATCGCCACTTGCTCATACCAGCAGTCTTGCATGCCACCTAGAGAACTTGAGGGGATGGTGTAATCTCCCTCTTGAGTATCCGTATTTTTAGGAAGAGGAACATATTCGACACCATCTATAATGACACTCGCGGGAGGTTGGGCATAGACCGAGGTAACAAGAAGAGACATTATCAAGAATATTGAGTATTTCATAGCGCTTACCATCCTACGGTTGATTTTGAAGTCACTTTACGTATTTCTTTTTCATCTGCCCATACGATTTCACCCGATTGTGGATTTACCAATTCGAGGGATACATTGTAGTAAACATCTTTGACGTCATCATTCGCTTTTTTAATAGAACGTACATTGCCTGTAATGATGTAATCAGAATCAGCCATTGCTTTATTTCCTTTATTGGCTGTGGCAGACGCAATAAGTTCTCGCTCATCTTTAACTTGATTGAGATTTGCGGTATCTGCCAAAAAGCGAACTTGCCCCGATTTGAGAAGTTTGATACGAATTTTATCCGTAATGGCTTTGGTGTCGATATGCTCATAGGTGAGATTGTTGACGGAGCGCAAACGTACCTTTGGGGGTTGTGGTGCTTTTGCAATGTAGCGTGATTCTAAAAGAGACTGGGTTAAGCTCTCTGCGGTTGCTTGCAGATCTGTGGAGCCAAAATCTGCTGTGAGTGTTTCGACGGCTTTTGCATCACCGTATTTGACGTTTGAGTCGTATCCGACCATGCCCGCGCCGCCTTTGGGTGCACAGCCGCTAAAAAGTATTGCTGCCAGTGCGATTGATACAGAGATAGTTGTACTTATTTTCATG
>JAUPLR010000146.1 GCA_030836825.1 Campylobacterota bacterium | reverse complement strand
GTTACGCCAAAACGACAAGCAAAGAGAATTGAGGGATGAAAGTTATTAAAAGGCCGTGGATTTAAAGAACGGAGAAAGTGAAGGTTCTACAAGCCTATAAATAGGCAGTTTGAACGAGTTAGGCACACAATAAGCCGGGTTCTTGATTAGTGATAATTAATCTACTGCATTGATCACTCAAGGCCTCTAGCGATACAATAGCGATGTAGGACGCTAACCATCTGTTTCTTGCTGCGCGGTTGGGTTTACATAGCTCTCATAGTTGCCTACAAGACTGGTGGGCTCTTACCCCGCCGTTTCACCCTCACCTCCTATAAATAGAAGGCAGTCTACTCTCTGTTGCACTGTCCCTCATGTTACCATGGCCATCCGTTAGATGGAACCGTGTCCTACAGCAGCCCGGACTTTCCTCTTGAACATAACGTCCAAGCTATCACTTGTGTACCTGCCGCATTATAAGGGATAATTGATTAATATTTAGTCAGCAAGCCGATAGATAAGCTTCCCTGCTAATTCCATATACATACTTTTTTTAAGCACTTCAATCTCATCGGTATTTTCATAGTAATAGTTTTTAATAATCCCATCGAGCATCTCTTCGTCATGAATTTTCATAAGCATTTTTTCCATCACTGCAAGACGCATAATCACATCATCAAATTCATCTTGCATCAAATCCTTGCTAATTTGGTTTGAAATATCCCAATATTTCGACTTTGGAGAGCCTCCAAAAATATCGTCTTCGTCTTCAAATAAAGCATCAAATTTACTCATACATACCCCTTCGTATCATTTACGAAAGAGTATCCAATCGAACATTAATAATTAGATGAACATTGGCACTAGAACAATTTTATAAAGAAGAAAATTAAAAAAAGAATGAAGGGAAATTTTCCGCAAGAGCGGAAAAGAGTTATACTAATTTAGCTATAGATTCTTTAGCGTATTTTTCGCCTAGATCATATGCTTTTAAGTTCGCTGCATGAACTTTTGCAGGTACTTTTGAAAGCATAGTATCGACAAGCACTTTCTTGTCGATAGCATTCATCATCGTGTTCGCAATAGCAAGGGCAACAACCGACTGAGTGATTACATTTCCTACTTCTTCTTTAGCAATAGTAATGATTGGAATTTCATGGATAATCCACTTTTTACGATCTTCATCCGTTGGGTGAACAAGATTTGGATCAACGACGATCGTCCCGCCAGGTTGAACACCCCCTTTGAACGAGTTATAAGAAACATTTGCAACCGAAAGCATAAAACCAATTTCACCATCATTTGCATACGGGTAATAGATTTCTTGATCATCGAGTTGAATATCAACAACCGTTGGTCCGCCACGAACTTGCGACGTGTAGGTTGCTGTCTTTAGACCCTCACCACCACTTGCAATTTTTGCAGCAGCAAAAATCTCACCTGCAAGAAGAACACCTTGACCACCAACACCCGTAAATCTCATTAATGTCTTACTCATCAGCTCTCCTTATATCTTTTTCGCAAAGTCGTCTTGTGTAATATTAGCCCGCTTACCTTGTTGTGCAGCAATAATATCCTGATACATATCGCAATATTCTCTAACGCTTGTATCTTCTTTTAAGATACCCGTTGGCAGGAGATTAAGTCTTTCTTCCTCCGGAAGCTCATTGTATTTCTTGACAGGCATAGTAATGCTATCAATCCAGCTAAGGGTTTCCATCGCAGAAAGCATTTTGTTCTTACGACCAAGGTTAATATGGCAGTTAGACAAGATATCGAGGAAAGAAAAACCTCTGTGCTCGATAGCCTTAACAAAAATCTTCTCCAGTTTTTTAGGATCGAGCATACTTTCACGCGCAACAAAAGAAGCTCCCGCAGCGATACCAAGAGCACAAGCATCAAAAGTAGGATCAATATTACCTACTTTTTGAGTAACCGTCCACATACCCTGAGGCGTCGTTGGAGACGTTTGCGAATTTGTCAAACCGTAGATAAAGTTATTAATAATGATCAGCGTTATATCAATATTTCTACGCGCCCCATGAATGGTATGGTTACCACCAATAGCGAGCGAATCACCATCACCGGCAACGCACACAACAATCTTATCTGGATGCATCAATTTAATGCCTGTCGCGAAGGCAACCGTACGTCCGTGAGTTGTGTGCACGGTATTAAAGTCAACGTATGATGAAAAACGCCCCGAACAACCAATACCAGAGACGACGCAAACATCATCTTGCTTGACACCAATTTTTGCTATTGCACGTATGAATGCCTTTAAAATAACACCATCACCACAACCCCAACACCAAAGTGTCGGCATTTTTTCAAGTCTTAAATATTGATCATAATTAAATGCCATTAGAATACCTCTTTTACTTTACTTACAATCTCGTGAGGAGATATTGGACGACCATTGACTTTATATAGACCCTGAATATCAAGTCTAGATGAAACACGCTCTACTTCTTCCGTATATTGTCTGATATTTAGTTCAACACAAAGAACGTTTTTAATCATATCCGTATATTTTCTGATAGATTTTTCAGGTGATGGCCATAGGGTAAGTGGACGGAAAAGACCCGCTTTAATACCAGCTGCACGCAAGTGGCGAATAGACTCTTTTGCCGCAAGAGAAACGGAACCATAAGCGATGATAAGTACTTCGCCTTCTTCACCCGTCATATCATCAAGCATGAATTCTTCATTGAGCTCAAGCTCGTCTGTATGCAACATAACCTTGTCTTCAAGACGTTGGATAAGTTTACGACATGTCTCAATTTCTTCCGTTGGGAAACCATTTCTATCATGGTGAAGACCTGTAAAATGGTAACGGTAACCTGTAAACATCTTGTTAAGGACTGCCGGCTGATCAGGTTCACACTCATAAGGATGGTAATCAGAAGGAGCACCCGTAAATTGTTTACGTCCAACAATGCCCGCTTTAACCGCTTCTTCCGTAGGAATAACTGCCTTACCGTGCATATGTCCAATTGTTTCATCTAACAAAACGAACACAGGCTGCATGAAACGATCCGCTAAGTTAAAGGCACGTACGGTTTCCGTATAACACTCAGCTAAATTACCAGCACACAAAGTAATTGAACGGTAATCACCATGGGAAGGGTTTTTCGCTTGGCGCACGTCTCCCTGAGATACACGCGTCGGAAGACCCGTCGATGGACCACCACGCATAACGTTTATAACAACCAATGGAACTTCACACATTTGTGCAAGACCTAGGTTCTCCGCTTTTAGTGAAATACCTGGACCTGAGGTTGCGGTCAATGTTCTATGACCAGCCATACCAGCACCGATCGTAGCAGCAACAGCGGCAATCTCATCTTCCATCTGGATACAAGCACCACCACGAGCAGGCAGCAAGTCAGACATCTGTTCGATTACTTCTGATGAAGGCGTAATTGGGTACCCACCCATAAACCTACATCCTGCATCAGCAGCTGCCAGCGCTGCTAAGTGGTTACCACTTGATATAACTTCTCTTGTATCAGCCATTATTTTACTCCTTGCAGGTCTAAAGACATATAATTGTTTGAAATAATTTTTACTTGACGTTCTTTTGACTCATCCGTAAGTTTTGCAAACTTTTTACCGACCGACTCTAAATTTTCCTTGCTTGCCACATAAATAGCAAAATCCGGGCAATTTAGCTCACAGTCGTTACAACCAATACATGAATCCGGATTATCAACAGAAACCATCGCGCCCAAAGTCGATGTAGGGTCATATCTCATTCCCAAAACACCTGATGGGCACACTGACACACAAATATCGCATGCCTTACAGTTGCCTCTGTTGATCCAAACAGGGGCTCCTGCGAATTCAATCATTCCACTTGATATCATACATTCTCCTTCAAATTAATTATCAATACCGAACTAAATTTTCCTATCCCTATGAAACAGGTTTTTGATCTTAAGTCCAATCGAATCCACTTTCACAAGGGCTTCACTGCCTAGAGAATAACCTAGTTTTCTTAAGCTCGCAATAAAATGCATTCCAAACATCTCATATTTAAAGCTAGATGTAACCTTTCGAGTCTTGCCCGATGGATTAAACCCGTTTTTTTGAGAGCTTTATTTTAAGTTTTTCATAACTTCGGCAACGGCTTTGCCAATATCTGCCGGAGAAACAACAACCGTTACCCCAGCCGCTGTTAGCGCCGCCATTTTTTCTGCTGCCGTACCTGCGCCGCCTGAAATAATCGCGCCGGCATGACCCATGCGTTTACCGGCAGGAGCCGTTTGACCTGCAATAAAGGCAACAACAGGCTTAGTGATATGCTCTTTAATATAAGCGGCTGCTTGTATTTCAAGATCACCGCCGATCTCACCAATCATAACAATGGCTTTTGTCTCCGGATCTGCTTCGAACATCGGCAATAACTGCTTATAGCTTAGACCGATAATCGGATCTCCTCCGATACCTACCGCAGTCGTAATACCAAAACCTTCTTTTACAACCTGATTCGCAGATTCATAAGTCAATGTACCTGATTTTGAAATCAGACCGATGTTTCCTTTTTTGAAAATAAAGCCCGGCATAATTCCGATCTTGCATTCATCCGCTGTGATGATGCCGGGACAGTTTGGCCCGATAGTCATCATGTTTTTCTTGGTTGCGTATGCTTTTGCATACATCATGTCTTTAACAGGAGCGCCTTCTGTGATAATTACGGCCATAGTGATACCGGCATCAGCCGCTTCCATAACAGCATCAGACACGTAAGCAGGTGGAACGAAAATCATAGAGACAGTAGCCCCTGTTGCGCTTACAGCATCTGCAACCGTATTGAAAACAGGTTGTCCTAAATGTTCTTGACCGCCTTTGCCGGGAGTGACTCCACCCACGATTTTAGTACCGTATGCCATACATTGCTCAGCATGAAAAGATCCCTCTTTCCCCGTGAAACCTTGTACGATTACTTTTGTATCTTTATTTACCAAAATTGACATTACTTATTCTCCTTTCGCAGCTGCAACGGCTTTTTTAGCACCATCGGCAAGATCTAAAGCAGCAACAATATTTTTAATACCCGCATTATTGAGTATCTCTGCTGCCTCTATTGCATTTGTACCGTCTAAACGAACAATAACCGGTACATTAACGTTGGTGATTTTGGTTGCTTCAATAATTCCGTTAGCAACGCGGTCACAACGTACGATCCCACCGAAAATATTAACAAAAATTGTTTTTACATTTGGATCTTTAAGAATTATTTCAAATCCTTTTGCTACCGTTTCGGCGCTTGCTGAACCACCAACGTCTAAAAAGTTTGCAGGTTTTCCACCTTCATAGTTGATGGTATCCATCGTTCCCATTGCCAAACCTGCACCGTTAACCATACATCCAACATTACCATCAAGCTTGATGTAGCTGAGACCATACTTGTCCGCTTCAATTTCAGTTGCTTCTTCTTCACTAAAATCACGCATTTTCATCACATTATCATGACGATAAAGAGCGTTGTTATCAAATCCCATCTTCGCATCAAGTGCCAAGAATTTTCCATCACCGGTTTTAACCAACGGATTGATTTCAATCATTTCGGCATCATGGTCCATATAAACGTTGTAAAGCGCCGACGCAAACTTGATAAAGGTATTGATCTCTTCAGTGGGAAGTCCTAAACCAAATGCGAGTTTACGACCATGAAACGATTGGAAACCCGTGAGCGGATCTATTGCTACTTTGATAATTTTTTCCGGTGTATTATGAGCAACATCCTCAATTGCCATACCCCCCTCGGTAGATGCCATCATAATTGGCATTTCCAAAGCACGGTCAAGAAGAAGTCCCAAGTAGTACTCTTTTTTAATATCAGCACCCTCTTCAATATACACTTTTTGAACAAGCTTGCCTTCAGGGCCAGTTTGGTGTGTGACAAGGGTCATTCCCAAAATTTCAGCCGCCAATTCACGTACTTCTTCCGTAGAACGAGCAAGCTTAACCCCGCCGCCCAATCCGCGTCCGCCGGCATGTATTTGAGCTTTTACAACCCAAATACTACCGCCTAGCTCCTGAGCAGCTTTTACTGCTTCATCCGGTGTAAACGCAACATGACCACGCGGTGTGGGTACATTATACGCTTGAAAAAGCTCTTTGGCTTGATATTCATGTATATTCATTATTTCTCCTTTTTAAAATTAAGCTTTTGGGGCAATCATCTCTTCTGGGATGACGTATTTATCAAATTCTTCCTCGCTTAGCAAGCCCAGTTTAACCGCAGTTGCTTTCAAGGTTGAATTCTCTTTATGCGCTGTTTTAGCAATTTTAGCCGCGTTTTCATATCCGATGTATGGATTTAACGCAGTGACCAGCATCAAAGAATTGTGCAAGTAATGATCGATTTGCTCGCGTACTGGTTCGATACCCACTGCACAATTGGTATTGAACGAATTAATAGAATCCGCCAATAAACGAACGGATTGCAAAAAGTTATACGCGATAACCGGCTTGAATACATTAAGTTCAAAATTACCCTGGCTTGCTGCAAATCCGATGGTCATGTCATTACCCATAACTTGACAGGTTACCATCGTGACTGCTTCACTTTGTGTCGGATTGACTTTTCCCGGCATAATGGAGGAACCCGGCTCGTTTTCGGGAATTGTAAGTTCGCCGATACCACAACGCGGACCTGACGCCAACCATCGAACGTCATTGGCGATTTTCATCATATCCGCTGAAAGTGCTTTGAGGGCACCGTGGGCAAAAACCAACGCATCATGGGAGGTAAGGGCATGAAACTTATTTGGAGCGGTTATAAATTTATGTCCCGTCAACTCAGTAAGTTTAACCGCAACACGCTCACCTAACTCTGGATGTGCATTGAGTCCAGTACCGACAGCTGTGCCGCCAAGCGCTAATTCACGAACAGGCTCAAGAGAATCTTTTGCCATTTTTTCACATTTGTTAAGCATCTCTACCCACCCGCTGATCTCTTGACCAAGCGTTAAGGGTGTTGCATCTTGAAGATGTGTACGTCCAATTTTTACGATACCGCTAAAGGCTTCTGATTTTGCAACCAACGTATTGCGTAAACGGTCAATCGCAGGCAACAAACGCTCTTCAACCGCAATAACGGCCGCTACGTGCAATGCGGTTGGATACGTGTCGTTTGAGCTTTGTGATTTATTAACATCATCATTTGGGTGCACCAATTTTTCTGTACGGAAATCACCGCCCAAAATTTCAGTAGCGCGCGCGGCCAATACTTCGTTATTGTTCATGTTTGATTGAGTTCCTGACCCCGTTTGCCAAACAACCAAAGGATAATGTTCATCAAGCTTACCGGCAAGCATTTCATCTGCCGCTTGCGAAATCGCATCTGCTTTTTCTTTTGAAAGTTTCCCCAAATCGCAGTTAACAATTGCAACCGCTTTTTTTAAAAAGGAAAATGCTCTCGTAATTTCATACGGCATTTTTTCTTCGCCAATTTCAAAATTTTCCAACGAACGTTCGGTTTGAGCGCCCCAATACTTATTATTAGGAACTTTTATCTCTCCCATGGTATCTTTTTCTATACGGTAATCCATCATCACACTCCTTGAAAAAATTTATTAACATTTAATACATCGATCATAGATCGAACCGATGCGCACGATTTTGCAAACATTGCCTTTTCATCATCATTGAGGTTCATTTCAATGATTTTTTCAACACCGTTTGCCCCCAACATAACCGGAACACCGCTAACCACATCCGTGTAGCCATATTCTCCCTCCAGATAAACGGCACACGGATGAATTTGCTTGGTGTCTTTCAATATAGCATCAATCATGATGACGGTAGCTTTTGCAGGAGCATAATACGCGGAACCCGTTTGCAAAAGTGCCACTATCTCGGCTCCACCGCCACGGGTACGCCGCAAAATTTCCTCAATTTCCTCCGCTGACAATAAATCAGAGAGGGGAACGCCCGCAACCGTCGAATAACGGGATAAGGGAACCATATCATCACCATGACCGCCCATAACGGAAGCACGAATCTGCCCGCCGCCATAACCCAATTTTTCTTGAATAAATGCCGCCATTCGAGAACTGTCCAAAATTCCAGCCATTCCCATAACGCGGCTTCGGTCAAATCCACTCTCCTTGAGGGCAACATACGTCATCACGTCAAGAGGGTTGGACACCATTATAACAATTGCATTTGGAGAATATTTTGCGATTCCTTCAATAACTTCACGAGTTATGTTTGCATTAATCATTAGAAGGTCATCACGGCTCATCCCAGGCAAACGAGGGCTTCCTGCGGTAATAACGACAATATCGCAGTCCGTCAAATCAGACATTTTTTCAGCGACACTGACGACCGTGTGACTGCGTATTGCAGCTGCTGCTTGGGACATATCAAGCGCTTTGCCTTTCGCAATTTCGATTTTGTTGTCGCGCAAGATTATTTCATGACAAGCACCCAACATAGCAAGCGAATAGGCGATTGTAGACCCTACATTACCTGCTCCAACGATTCCTACACGTTTTCCTCTAACCATTTTTGAACTCCCGATGTCAAAATAGGCATCACTCTCTTTATTATACTCAATGCTATTTTCGAACCAGAAAACACTCATAAGCATACGATCAGAGAGATAAACCGTAGACGATAATCCATCGCCTTATATTTAGAGAGACTGACTCTCTAAATGTAAAACGATACTCTGGGTTTCCCCAGAATAAATCATTTTATATAGACGCGATAATAGCGTTCAACGTAGCAGATGGACGCATTGCTTTTTCAGTTTTAGCAAAATCAGGGTGAAAATACCCACCGATATCCTGAGCTTTTCCTTCAACGCAAAGAAGCTCTTCCATAATTTTAGCTTCATTTTCCATAAGAGCTTTAGCAACCGGAGCAAATTTAGCCGCAAGTGCCGCATCAACGGTTTGCTCGGCAAGCGCTTTTGCCCAGTATTGTGCAAGGAAAAAGTGACTTGCTTTGTTGTCAGGCTCACCCGCTTTACGTGAAGGCTCTTTGTTGTTGTCAAGGTAAGCGGCATTAGCAACGTCCAGCGCTGCAGTCACTGCTGCAAGTTTAGCGTCATTTTTTGTTTTGTTGATATGACGAAGGGACTCAGCCAATGCCAAGAACTCACCCAATGAATCCCAACGAAGGTGACCCTCGTTAACGAATTGCTCAACGTGCTTAGGCGCTGATCCGCCTGCGCCCGTCTCAAACAATCCTCCACCTGCAAGCAAAGGGACAATAGAAAGCATTTTTGCCGATGTTCCAAGCTCAAGGATTGGGAACAAATCTGTCAAATAGTCACGCAACACGTTACCTGTAACCGAAATAGTATCTTCACCTTTGCGAATACGCTCTAACGAATAGTTTATCGCATCTACAGGAGACATAATTTTAATTGTCAATCCTGAAGTGTCATGATCTTTTAAATACATTTCTACTTTTTCAATCATTTTAGCATCGTGAGCACGTTGTGCATCCAACCAAAAAATTGCCGGAGTATTTGAAAGACGTGCGCGCTCTACCGCAAGACGTACCCAATCTTTGATCGGAACATCTTTAGCACGGGACATACGCCAGATATCACCCTTCTCAACATTGAACGTCATCAATACACCGCTGTCATCACTAACCGTAACAACACCGTCTTCTTGAATTTCAAAAGTTGTAGGGTGAGAACCGTACTCTTCTGCTTTTTGTGCCATAAGACCTACGTTGGATACTGATCCCATTGTCGTTACATCGTATTGACCGTTTTTCTTACAATCTTCGATACAAGCAGAATACATGGTTGCATAACAACGGTCTGGAATCGTAACCACACACTGCTCTACTTTACCGGCCGGATTCCACATTTTACCGCCATCACGAACAACAACCGGCAATGAAGCATCGATGATGACATCGTTTGATGCGTGAAGATTGGTGATCCCTTTATCCGAGTCAACCATCGCCATTGCAGGTTGCGTAGGATAAACAGCCATAATAGCCGCTTCAATTTCCGCTTTTTTATCTGCAGGAAGTTTTGCGATTTTTTTGTAAAGATCGCCAAGTCCAAGGTTCGGGTTAACGCCGATTTCTTTAAACTCCGCGGCATACTTAGTAAATACATCCTTAAAGAACACAGAAACTGCATGACCGAACATAATCGGATCAGATACTTTCATCATGGTTGCTTTGAGGTGGATTGACCAAAGGATGCCGTTTTTCTTGGCGTCTTCAATGGACTCAGCCAAAAAGGAACGAAGGGCTTTAGCGCTCATATATGTCCCGTCAAGAACCTCTTTGTCAGAAGCATTGATCTCTTTGAGAACGTTACCGTTAAGAGCAATGGTTACTTTGCCATCGCCCTTTTTAATCACTGACTGCTCATTCGCGTAGAAATCCCCGCTGTTCATATGCGCAACATGCGTTTTTGAACCTTCATCCCATGCACGAAGTTTATGAGGGTTTTTCTTTGCAAAGTTTTTAACCGCAACGGCTGCACGACGATCCGAGTTGCCTTCACGAAGGACAGGGTTAACAGCAGAACCTAAACAAGTAGAATATTTGGTTTGAATCTCTTTTTCTGCATCCGTTTTCGGCTCTTCCGGATAGTCAGGAAGATCATAGCCTTGAGACTTAAGCTCCTCAATACATGCTTTCAACTGTGGAATAGACGCTGAGATGTTAGGAAGTTTAATAATATTGCCGTCTGGTTGAGTTGCGATAACACCCAATTGGGCTAAATTGTCTGGAATACGCTGCGCATCTGTCATTCTTTCAGGGAATGTTGCGATAACGCGACCTGCTAGTGAAATGTCACTTGTGACAACTTCAACGCCTGCGGCTTGCGTAAACGCATTTACGATTGGAAGCAGCGAGTACGTCGCCAGTGCCGGAGCTTCATCAATTACTGACCAAATGATTTTTGACATCAGGTTCTCCTGTCATTATATTTTTATAGCAGCATCATAACACTTAGTTCACCATACTTTGACGCTTTGCATCCCTTATCAGGATGAAAAAGGGGAAGGTGTTTCATTTTGTAGCATTGACTATGTTTTTATGGTGTGTAGAAAAGTAACTTGTGTAAATATGCTCGCCATTTTTTCCGCGTACAAAATAGAGATAATCAGTATGTTTTGGATTGATGGCTGCCTCCAGCGCTTCGTAACTAACGTTACACACCGGTGCATCTGGCAAACCACGGTGTCTATAGGTGTTATAGGTTGTTTTGTCACTGCGAATTCGTGCTGCTGTTACCTTTTGGTGAGAATATTTTCCATAGTTCAAAGTACCGTCCATTTGCAGTCTCATGTTCTTTTTCAGTCGATTATGAATAACGGAACTCACCATCGGCATATCCTCCACCGAAGCTGCCTCTTTTTGGATTACCGACGCAAGTGTTACTAATTGTAACCACTTGGTCTTATCGTAGTATCCTAAAAGTTTATGGGACAACATTTTATGTTTTTCAAGCGATTCTTTTAATAAAAATTCTATGAGCTTCTCTTCATTGATATTTTTTGGAACACTGTACGTATCAGGAACGAGCAATCCCTCACCGCTATCTACTTCTTTAGCATACGCCTCTTTTAATTTTACCGCATCAAGCGTGAGTTGTTGTGCTATTTGTTCCAAGAAAACAACCGTTGTTTCTCCCGGGATCAAGGTAACGGTATGCGTCGCAGCTTTTGCTGTTGTGAGCTTATACAGGTACTCGATACGGGTCAAATTTTCTTTTTGAAGATCTATCCAGCCTGACTGTGGATGCCCTATAAGGCGCAACACTACGGCATCGATGCTATTGAGATTCACCCCATCTTCTTGGAGATGTGCTATACTTTTGAATACTGAGCCTTGTGGTATGTAAACGATTTTCGATGATGTGATAGGGGTTAACAGGTAAGCAATGAACGATAAAACAATTACAAAGATTATCGCAAAAATCCATTTTAATTTACTCGCTTTTTTTATTTTTTTATGTCTGACGGGCTTTTTCATTTTTGTCGCTTTACTAGAAGGTTTTACCATTTCTCATCTCAAATTTGGGGATATAAAATTTGAGCAATTATACCTCAAATGGGATAATAGGCTTACGGTTAAAGTTGCTTTGATTGATTTAAATGATCTGCATCGCGACAATAAGCCCCTAACACTAAAACCTCTCTCTACGATAACCGATGCCGTCCATTGGATGCAACAATGGGTATGGACCCTTGATGTTCAAACCATACAATATCACGATCTACACGCCTCAATTCACTACCGTAAAAATTTACCTGGAAATGTTTCAATTACGTATAAAAAAGAGCATTTAGAGGGTAAATTTATCTTAAACGCCAGTGCTTTGAAGATGTCAGTTTTATCTAAAAAGGGCTCGCAGATAACCCTAAACAGCACCCTTGATCTCTCTTTAGAAGCGCAAAAGCTCAATGCTTTTGCGCAACTCACCTTACCAAACACTCCTACTTTGAATTTTTATGCCCTAGGAGATCACACAAAAATCACCGTGGATGTTACTGCGAATCAATCTTTTACAACCATCAAGGGTATTGTTGATTTTTTGGGCGTTGATCCCAAAACGAAGCCATGGATAACGCAATATGCAAAGGCGGGTAAGCTTACATTGGATCAATGTCATGGAAATTTTTTATACGACAAACCGCAAGAGCTTATGCAAAGTTTCCTCATTAAAGCAAGCGTGCATGACGTGCGCTACACCTTTGCTCCCACCATAGAGCCCATAATAGCCCCAAAAGTTACTCTTGCGTTTCAAAAAGGAAAACTCGCTATCTATCCGCAACAGGGACACTTTTATACGCTACCAACGCAGAAAAGCTATCTGTACCTAGACTTTAATCCCAAACACACGCTACTTCATGCACACATTTTGACCGATAAGGGGCAACTTAATGACTCAATCCTAAAACTGCTGAATTATTACAATATCACCGTACCTATTCGGCAAAATAGCGGAATATGTCATGTAGATTTAAAACTTATCATTGACCTCGACAATTTTAAGACAACGGCAAAAGGAAAATTCACACCGAGTCCGTCTGAATTACAATTGGAAAGCTTTATCTTTAATACTGCTGGGGGAATCGTAACGCTTGATACGGCCAAAGTCTCTTTTTCAGGGTTTGATGCCCTGTATAAAAATAATTTACATGCAAAAGTAAAAGGGAACTTTGATGCTCATACAGGAAAAGGAGAGGTAGAAGTTCTTCCAATTTCCTGCACCCCATCAAGCATAATAGCCTTATTAACACAACGCTCTGCGACAAAGGTTATTTATCATATTGACCCAAAGCAAGACAGGATTCAACTGTTGCCATCGCAATGGAAAATATTTGGAGAGACATTAAACGTCCAAGGATTTACAATACCGTATGACTATAAAAACAGTTCCGCTGTGATCAAAAAATTGCATTATTGGATTCCCAATAAAGTCGATGGTATCCTCGAGGGAATGATCGCACCTGATAAATGGTGGGTACGAATGTTCGTTAACACGTTCGAGAGCAATGACCTTCTCCTGCGTGACAAACAATATTCCGTTACGTTGACTGATGATAAAAATGGCCTTAATATGACCAGCAATCAACCCTCAAACTGGAAACTAAACAATCAGAACTTCTCCCTCTCTCCTTTTAAAATACTTGCTACGGACGATAGAATCCTCTTTAATACTATCACTACAAAAATAGATGATATTATCGAGGGGAGTATTTCCGGAGAGTACCTGTGGAAGCAAGATCAGGGTTCTGTCCTTTTGAGCGAAATGACCCCTTTAAATCCGTCCATTAGTGGGTATGTTAACCTCAATAAAAGCCAAAAATTTACCTTCAATACGCAAGCCGATCATTTAACCATTCACTCCCAATCCCTTGGGGTTGATTTTACCACCATGCAAGAGGGGTGGAAGATAACAATCCCCGATATATCCCTGTTGAGCAATAACTCACCCCTTTTACGCCAATACAAAGTTACCGATGGGCATGCTGACCTTTTGTATTATCCAGATGAGCAGCGCTATACGTTCAACGGAATCATTAACTATCCCTACCGTTTAATGATGATTAACGATCAAAGCCTCTCTGCCTACGCATTTAGCGGTTCTTATCACCATGGCAAAGCTTCTCTTACCGTGAACAACCGACTCCAAATCGACTATGCAGATACGGTGAATATTAAGGCCAATAACATTGGAATTAATGCTCCAGAACTTGCACGATGGCTTGAGATTCCACATGCATCCATAGAATCCAAAGAGAGCTCTGCGTCTAAACCCATCCACTTACAGGCTACTAATGCCTATTTATATCTTATGAAAAATCGAAAAATCCTCGCTGATACACTAAGTGCATCGCTGGAAGGTAATGATTTAGACGCGCAAATGTCCCATGCAAAAGGTTCTGCAAAACTGCGGATGAAAGAGGGAATTTACTACGTGAAGGGCAATCATTTTAACGATATTTTCATGGAAAATCTATTTGCTTTTAGTGACTTTAAAGGCGGGGACATGTCTTTTGAATTGACGGGGAAAGTGGATGATTTTCAGGGAATAATGCGCATTGAAAATGCTACACTCAAAGAATACAAGCTCCTTAATAATGTCTTATCGTTTGTCAATACCATCCCCTCTTTGGCAACGTTTTCCCTCCCGAATTACAATACGACCGGACTCCCGCTCAAAGAAGTCTATAGTCATTATACGTTTCATAACCACCAACTTAATGTTGATAATTTCACCCTTAATTCTCCAGAGCTAAAAATACTAGGGGAAGGAAAAATGAACTTCAAAGAAGATTCAATTGCGGGAACGCTCACGCTCAAAAGTGATCTTGGTTCCAAACTTGGGCGCGTTCCAATGGTTGGATATATCCTCTTCGGAAAGGATGGGTCGCTAAGTACGACGGTCAACATTAAAGGTAAACTTAGCGATCCTACCATAGAAACGGCGATTGCAAAAGAAATCATCACCGCACCGTTTAATATCTTAAAGCGAACAATCATCTATCCGTTTTTATGGATGCTGAACGATGAGAAGAAAAAATAAAAAGGTTATTCGTTACGCAATACGGTTAACGGGTCAACGTCTGCGGCTTTTTTCGCCGGATACCATGCTGATAGCAAAACAATACCGAATGCACCAATGATGATGGAGAAAAAATCGATAACCGTCAAATCAAGCGGCAGTGTCGACGTAGGATAAACATCCGCAGGCAGCGAGATAATATCAAAGCTTCCAAGAATCCATATTCCAAAGAATCCAAGCAATGATCCTGTTACTATCCCTAACGTTCCGATAACGACCCCTAAAATCAAAAATACACGCTTAATCTCTTGTTTGGAAGCACCCAGTGAAAGGAGCAACGCAATTTCGCTTCGGCGGTTCATAACGGTCATTAAAAGCGATGAGATGATATTAATGGCGGCAATAAGGATTATGAGCATTAAGACAATAAACAAAGAGGTTTTTTCCATTGCCAATGCCGCAAAAAAGTTACCATTATCCTCCCACCATCCGTGTGCCGAAACCGTATCCGGCAATGCGGCCACAATCTTTACAATATCTGCTTCAGCATTTAAAGAATGCACATGTATACCATCGTACATACCCTCAGGAAGCGCCAGTATCTTCTGCATCGACTCCAGCGTCGTGTAGGAGTATCCCTTGTCATACGCGCTTAACCCGGAGTCAAAGACAGCCGTGGGAGCAAAACGTTTCATTTTAGGCGCCATTGTTATTCCGCCCGGTTCGAGCTGTGTAAATATGTACGTCAATTTCTCCCCGCTATTAAGACCATACGCTTTAATCAAAGCCTTGCCCGTCATCACTTCAAAACCAACAGGGCTATGTTTTTGCAATCCGTCAGCGACAACGGCATTGACTTTTGCTTCGCGTTTGAAATCTACCCCAAAAAGGTATCCGCCCTCGATCTGCGTATCGTATCGGCACAATACAGAGGATGTGATATAAGGACTGAAAGAGAGTTGAGGAAATTTTTGTTCCAAATCTTGCAAAAGTGTTGCATTAACCGTACCGAAAAATTTTGGCTGTATGGTGATCGGGTAGTTCATAACGGTGAGTCTCTTTTTAAACTCTTTGTCAAAACCGTTCATTAATGCCATGGCGATAATGAGGACCATAACACCCAACGCAATACCGCTAAACGCTAAAAGTGCCGAAAGAAAGATAAACGGCTGTTCTTTGTCAAAACGTAAAAAACGTTTGATCAGATAACGAACGAGGCTCAAGAGGCAAAAGCCCCTTTTTTAGGTCCTGATTTACCACAACAGTTTTTGTATTTTAAACCGCTTCCACATGGGCAATCATCGTTACGCGCAATTTTTGAAGACTCAAGCTCACTGGCCGCATGATTGAGTGACATTTGCAACTCTTCTTGGCGCTTTTGAACTTCCATTTGTTTTGCGAGGGCTTGTGCTTCTTCTTCGATGTTATCAACTCTGAACTGAATGATATGCAATGTTTTAATCGTGTCGTATTTTATCGCACCTACAAGCTCAGTGAAAAGGTTGTAGCTCTCTTTTTTATACTCAACCAAAGGGTCTTTTTGGTTGTACGCACGCAAACGAATCCCTGTTTTCATGCTGTCCATTTGATACAGGTGCTCACGCCATGCCGTATCAAGTGTTTTAAGATAAATTTCGCGCTCTATATTGGAACGCGTTGCTTGATCGATAACGGACATTTTTGCATCGTATTGCTCTTTTAACGACACGATCGACTGCTCTAAAATAGCGGCATACGTTTTTTCCGTGTAGATTTGTGCGTCCAATACCGTATTGAGTTCCTCTTGAAACATAAGTACCAATTTATCGAGGTTAATATCTTCTTGCGCCGTACTCTCATAAATTCCACTAAGGGAAAGCGTACGAGCCACATACTCTTCACGTATCGCATCGAGCTTAGTAGCAACGTCGTAAGCAGGATCAAGCAGTTCACTGCGGAATTTATAGACAATCTTACGCTGTTCATTGGCAACATCGTCGTACTCAACAATGTGTTTACGTCCCTCAAAGTGCATATTTTCCACTTTTTTCTGCGCTTTTTCAACGGCACGGGTCACCATAGAAGATTCAATGTACTCACCGTCTTCAACCCCTAAGCGCTCCATAATCGATTTGATCTTGTCCGAACCAAAAATACGCAGTAAATTGTCTTCAAGACTTAAATAAAACTGCGATGTCCCCGGATCACCCTGACGCCCTGCACGTCCGCGCAATTGATTATCAATACGGCGATTTTCATGTCGCTCAGTTCCGATGATGTATAAGCCGCCCAGTTCTTTGATCTCGTCACTTACCTTGATGTCAACACCGCGGCCTGCCATGTTGGTTGCGATGGTAATCGCTCCCTTGGCACCAGCATTTTTGATAATTTCACCCTCTTGGGTATGGTTTTTGGCATTCAAAACCGTATGGGGAATTTTTTGGGCTTTGATAAGCAAGTGCAATTTTTCAGATTTTTCAATCGATGCAGTACCGATAAGCACCGGTTGACCCTTCGCATGCAATTCTTTGATCTTCTCAATCACTGCGCTGAACTTTTCTTCTTCCGTTTTATAAATCAAATCGTTAAAATCTTTACGTATGACAGGTACATTTGTCGGGATAGAGATAACATCCAGATTATAAATCTGTGCAAATTCAGTCGCTTCCGTTTGAGCCGTACCGGTCATCCCTCCGATTTTGTTGTACATACGAAAGTAATTTTGGAAGGTAATATCGGCAAGGGTTTGGGTCTCTTCCTTGATAATTACACCCTCTTTTGCTTCGAGTGCTTGGTGCAATCCTTCAGAAAAACGGCGACCTTCAGATAAACGTCCCGTGAACTCATCAACAATCACCACCTGATCGTCTTGAAGCACATAATCCACGTCTGCTTCAAAAAGATAATTTGCTTTGAGCGCTTGATCCAAGTGGTGCGAAAGGCCTGAATTTTCGATACTGTAGAGATTGTCCACACCAAAAAGCTCTTCCGCTTTGATAATCCCCTCTTCGGTAGTCAAAATAAGACGATCTTTTTCATCGACGGTAAAATGTTCATCTCGCACCAATGCTTTGGCAACCAAGTCCGCACGGGTATAGTTTTCCAATGCACGGTTCGTAGGTCCAGAAATAATCAACGGAGTACGCGCTTCATCGATCAAAATCGAATCCACCTCATCGACAATAACAAAGGCATGATCACGCTGAACCATATGCTCTTTTGAATAGGTCATGTTGTCGCGCAGGTAATCAAATCCAAATTCATTGTTGGTTCCGTAGGTAATATCCGCACTGTATTGCAGACGCTTATTTGCAGGGTTATATTCCCCCTCTACCAAAATACCCGTATCAAAGCCTAAAAATGCGTACAGCGCAGACATTTGCTCACCATCACGGGATGCGAGGTAATCATTGACCGTGACAACGTGCACCCCTTTGCCGCTCATTGCATTGAGAACAACAGCCAGCGTTGCGACAAGGGTCTTCCCCTCCCCTGTTTTCATCTCAGCAATACGCCCATCATGCAGCACCATACCACCGACCAATTGAACATCAAAATGGCGCATCCCCAACACCCGCTTACTGGCCTCACGCGTGATAGCAAAGGAATCGACCAAAACATCTTCCAACGTTTTGGTTGCATTTTGTACCGATGCCTTTAAAAGAGCAAAAGCGTTTTGAAGTGATGCATCATCCATATTTGCAAAACTGGCTTCGCGCGCATTGATTTGTCCAACACGTGAAAGATATTTTTTAACTTCGCGATCGTTTTTTGTGCCAAAGAGTTTTCCGATAAATGATTGGAGCATTGAGTACCTTCGTTAGTTACTGTATGTAAAAAGTCGCAGATTCTAACACACTAATGCTATTGTTTTGGTTAATGAGTATTGGGTACAATTCCTTATCCATCACTTGCCAAGGAAAAATATGCGTTTTTTACCCCTTACCTTTTTATTCGCCCTAACCCTCTTCGCATCCCCGCAGGATATCAACTCTTTTAGTTCCCCTTTTGAACAGCGCATCGTGGATGAGCATGGCAAAGTCATTACCTACCGTGGAGAACTATGGGCGGCAAAACCCCAAAATGCCCTGTGGTCGTATCAAAAACCAATACAAAAAAGTGTCTATATCAATGCCAAACGTCTGGTGATTCTTGAACCCCAATTGGAACAGGTCTCTATACGTTCATTGGGTGATGAAATCGACTTTTTAGAAATCATCAAAAAAGCAAAAAGAATCGACAACGATCACTACAAAGCAACCGTCAATGGGCAAACGTATAACATTATCTTTAAAAACGACTTGTTAAACGCAATTCAATACACGGACAGCTACGATAACAAAGTCGCCATACAGTTTTTAAAACCTACCCAAAACGGCACAATTCCACCTTCTCGCTTTGTGCCTACTATTCCTTCTGGGTATGATGTCCTTAAAAATTAGAGCTTTTTTTGTAGAGACATAAACAAATTTTCAGCTTCTCTTTTGCTATAATGCGTTTCGCAGATCGGGGCGTAGCGCAGTTTGGCTAGCGCACTACCTTGGGGTGGTAGAGGTCGCCTGTTCGAGTCAGGTCGCTCCGACCAGTGGATTTTAGGGCTTTTTGGAGCCTTTTCTCTCTTTAAATATCTCTCTAAAAATTAACAAAAAATGCAAGTTGACCCGAAGTTGCCCCCTTGGTTTATATTTTTCGTTGAATTTTGAAATTATGTAACCATTCTCGGACTTCGCCGACTATATAAGTTACAGTGCCATTCTTCACTTTTTGACGAAAAGGCAAGTTATGTGCTCTATCGAATCATACCTATTTACTGGATTTTATAAGAATAATATAAAAAGTTATCCCTAAAAAATATACATCACCGCAGATGCTAATGACAAAATATGCACGGTACATTAAATCTGAACAGATTAAAGCCATTGATTTTGATCCGTTTGGACTCAATTTGGGCACAATAAAAAATGGAAGTGGAGGAATTGCCTAAAATAGGCTCTAACTGATGGTGGAGCTGTGCGGAATCGAACCGCAGTCCGAAAACGGGGCACCAGAGGCGTCTACATGCTTAGAGACATTGTTTGAATTTCAGACGACTATCGCACAACGTGCAAAGCTACATCGCCCAATCCTCTAAGTTCATTCTCGTCCGAGGCATCCCGAGAGTATAGCTATCGCGAGGGTTATACTCCAATTCCATTGCGTGATAGCATACAATGGCAGAGCAGTCCTAAGATTAAATTAAAACTTACGCTACAGCGTAAGCAGGACGGTAATTAGTATTGTTTGCGTTTAAGCAAGTGTGAGCCGTATAACGGAGGTGCTCAGTCCGGCATGCAACCTAAAGCATCCCGCTCCCGTCGAAGCCATGTCAGCCCCAAAAGAAGAGAACATGTAATTATAGCAGAATTAGCTGTTTATGATTGATTTAATATTGCGAGTTATTTCGCAGCATTTGGAAATTTTTTGCGTGTGGTTGAGGGTGTCGTCCAAAAGAACGCTGACAATGGAAGAGCCCACAATAACACCATCTGCCCCCTGCACTTTTTCACGTGCGGTTTGCTCATTTACTCCGAATCCTACGTATACAGGTGTTGGAGAGTGACGTTTGATCATGGAGAGCACTGCACCCAAATTCTCAGCCTTGCCGCTCCCCGTGATACCTGCGTATGCTACGAGATAGATGAACTTACGCGCATTAGCGGTTATGGTAGCTATACGACCTTCACCATCGGTTGGCGCAACAAAAGCAATATTCGCCAATCCTCTCTTTTCAAAAAGATCGTGATAGGCAATAGCTTCTTCATGAGGCACATCGGGGATAATCAAGCCATTAACTCCGATTGCTTTTGCACGGTCTAGTAATTTTTCCATACCATACTGATAAAAAGGGTTAAAATAGCCCATCCACAGCGTATCAATAGACGGAGCGATAGCCTCAGAAATTGTTAAAATATCCGCAAAACGAAAACCGTTTGCCAAAGAGCGCCCATTTGCCTCTTCAATAACTGGACCATCGGCTACTGGATCAGAAAAAGGGACGCCAAGTTCCAGCGTATCAACGCCGTTTTGACCCAATGCCAATGCCAAATCGATCGTAAATTGTGTGTCGGGATACCCCGCGGTAATGTAAGCGACTAAGTGCTTCACGCTTTCTCCATATCAGGTAATATTAATAGTGAAAAATGGACTTTTGACAGCTCATTATCCATTTTGAAATCTTCTTGCCATTGCGTAAACAGATCTGAGACACTGATCAGCCATGTAATCGTCTCTTCATTGACCACTTGATCACGCGTTCTAAGCTGTTCAAAGGTATCTTCTACCAAGGTCGCCATACGCACCATGGGAGCTATCTGTAAATATCCTGAAGCGGATTTAATGTTATGAAAGATACGAAACAATTCTTCGATATTGCGACGATAACGATCGAGGGCTCCAAGATCAACAATCAACGGCTCCATGAGCTCAACCATCATTGAAAAGTGATCGAGAAATTCATCTACAATTTCAAAATCAAAATTATTTTCCAGATCGCTGCGTATGCCCATGTCTCTTTAGATCTCCTAATTGTGGTAATTATACCGCTGTTTTCTTTAATCTCCAGTGTCATAATGCCTATAAAAGCACAGCTCATAAGATTTTTTGGTAAACTGTTCTTATCAATCACGTTAACGCTTAGGTAAATTATGAAAAAACACTCCATTAGCACCATTATAAAACGTAAAAATGGCGATCCGCTGGTCATGATGACGGCGTATGACGCTTTGTTTGCCAGACTGTTTGAAGAGAGCGCCGACATCTTGCTTGTCGGGGACAGTCTTACTATGAGTTTTGGCGGGAATTCAGATACGCTCAGCGCTACGATGGATCAGATGATTTATCACACTGCCGCTGTTTGCAAGGGTGCTCCTAATACCTTTGTCATTTGCGATATGCCCTTTGGCAGCTATATCGATGAAAAAACGGCATTTGCCAACGCCTTGCGTGTTTATCAAGAAACCCCCGCAGATGCGATCAAAATCGAAGGGGGAGCCGATAAGTCCCATCTTGTAAAATATCTGACGCAAAACGGTATCGCGGTATGCGGTCACATCGGGTTATTGCCGCAAAGCGTTCGTGCCGAGGGCGGCTATAAAGTTAAAGGAAAAACAGAAGAGGAAGCGCTATCGCTCATCGTCGATGCCCGTGCTATTGAAAATGCAGGTGCCTTTATCATTGTGATCGAAGGGGTCAAAGCGGATGTTGCGACACGTGTAGCCCAAAGTGTTTCGATACCCGTTATAGGCATCGGTGCGGGCAATGGCGTGGACGGGCAAGTCTTGGTTTTTTCTGATATGTTGGGTCTGTATGAACCGTTTGTCCCAAAATTTGTCAAACAATACCTAAATGGAGCAAAAGCTGTCAAAGAAGCCACTGCTTCCTATACCCAAGAAGTCAAAAATCGAAAGTTTCCTGATGAAAATTACGTTTATTAAGAGGTTGCTATAGTGGAGCGCATCGTAGAGATCGAAAAGTTTACCGCCGAAGATGCCACCGAACTCTCACTGCGTCCCAGTGCATGGGAAGACTACATCGGGCAAGAGCAGATCAAAAAAAATCTCGGTGTTTTCATAGAAGCCAGCAGTAAACGTAACGAAGCACTCGATCACGTCCTCTTTTACGGTCCTCCCGGTTTGGGGAAAACAACGCTTGCTCTCATCATCGCCAATGAGATGGGAAGCAACATCAAAGTAACCGCCGCCCCGATGATCGAAAAAAGTGGTGATTTGGCGGCACTCCTGACCAATCTCGAAGAGGGAGACATTCTTTTCATCGATGAAATCCATCGCCTCTCTCCCGCAGTTGAAGAGATTCTTTATCCCTCTATGGAAGATTTTCGTTTAGACATCATCATAGGTTCTGGCCCTGCGGCACAAACCGTAAAAATCGATTTACCGCGCTTTACCCTCATCGGTGC
>JAUPLR010000145.1 GCA_030836825.1 Campylobacterota bacterium | reverse complement strand
ACCGCACCATTGGCGTCCTCTCTGATACTCTCACGCAGATGTGTGACCTCTTCGGACAGATTCGGGCGAGCAACAAAGAAGAACGCTTTATCAATGACGCAATAGAACAATCGAAAATACTCAAGCAAAGCGCAAGTGAGTATGGCATCAAAGCGCTACTGGGGGAGCGTTATTCGTATACGCTTTTCTTGAGCGGTTTTGAGATTTTTCGCGCACTTGGATTGGTAATGGTGCTGTATTCGGATTTGAGCATCGGGCTTATGTTTGGGATATTTGGATATTTGTGGTTTATGATGACTCCCGTGCAAGAGTTGCTTTCCCTGCAATACAGTTTTGCGAATGCTAAAAATGCCCTTTCCAGACTTAATGAACTCCTGTCTCTTCCCACGGAGCCTGAGCCGCCTGTTCTTCCGACGGCGTTGTCCTCTAGCGGAGCTCTATCAATACAGACCAAAAATCTTGTGTTTGGCTACGATCCAAGCGAGCCGATTCTCAAGGGGCTGAATCTCAAGATTGAAGCGGGAAGCAAAGTCGCTATTATCGGTGCGAGCGGAAGCGGTAAAAGTACCCTTTCGCAACTGTTGGTCGGTTTTTATCCTCCGACATCAGGCGATATTCTCTACAATGAGAGGAGCGTTACGGATATTGGATTTGCGCGTGTGCGTGATGAAGTGTTTGTTGTCTTGCAGCAGCCGTTGATGTTCAACGATACGTTGAAGTTTAATCTCACGATGGGGGAAAAACTCGATGAGGCAACCATCTGGAATGCGTTGCGTATCGCACAGTTGGAGTCATTTGTGCGTGAATTGAATGACGGCTTGGAAACACAAGTAGGAAAATTCGGGATTCGACTCTCCGGCGGTCAGCGTCAGCGTCTTAGCATCGCGCGCATGGTTCTGGCTAATCCGAAAGTGGTGATTTTTGATGAATCAACCTCGGCGCTGGATGTTCATACGGAAACGGCACTGTTTGAAGCATTAGAGGCGTTTTTGAGTGAAAAAACGATTATTATCATTGCCCATCGTCTGAGCACGGTAACACGAGCCCAATACATATACGTATTGGAAAACGGTGTCATTCTCGAAGAGGGGACGCGTGAAGAGCTTGAACATCTCGATGGCAGTTTCCGACACTTTGTTAATCATCAGCAGTGAAACAGTACAATAAAATACGAATTTAAAGGGAAAAAAGATGCAAAGCAACCTCTTTGTTAAAGTGATGATATTTACGGCATTTACTCTCATGATTTGGCTGTTTTTCCCGTTTTTAAAAAGTTTTTTTGTCGCATTTCTGCTAGTGACGGCGTTTACCCCTTTGCATGATTTGGCAGATAGGCGCTTAGTGCGCATAGGGCGGCTTAGAGGGTATCGGGAAATGATAAGCGCATCGCTAATGACCTTGGCTCTTTTTTTGGTGTTATTTGTCCCTATCTTATTTTTTGTCTACTATGTCGCGACACACCCCTCTGAGATTATGAAAATCGGCTATACGTTTCAAAGTCAAACGATGCGGTTGGTGTCGCATTTGCCGGATTCATTGGTATGGATGGAAAAAATAATTGCAACACTAATTGTCAAGGCAAGTGAAAATCAGGCTCAAATTGTTTCAACATTGGCGGTTAGTTTTGGCAATGGCGTTTTAGGGTTTTTGGGAGCTCTTGGAGAAATGCTGATGATTGTGGTTTTTTTCTTTTTTCTCGCGTGGTATCGCCGTCCGCTTACTCTTGAGAATGCTCCTATTATTCCTTTGCGTCGTGTGGTTCGTCAGGAGTTTGTCAAAGACATGATTTCAACGACGGCGGCAGGATTTTACACGCTGATCGGTGTCGCGGTTGCGCAGGGGTTGGCGTTTGGGATTTTTATCGCCTTTTTTGAGCGCTATGATCCGTGGCTGTTTGGTTTGATGATCGCGGTGACGTCAGTAATACCGATTGTGGGGACGGCTTTGGTGTGGATTCCCATCGCGATTAACGAGTTTTTCAATGGCAACAGCGTCAATGCGATGATCATTATTATGTACTCGTGGGCAATGCTCTCGTTTTTTATTGATAATATTGTTCGGCTCATCATCTTGCAGCAAGTCAACCGTTTGTTGAGTCACGGCCGTCAATCCATTAACGATTTTCTTATCTTTTTCGCAATTATCGCAGGGTTGGCAACGTTCGGTTTTTGGGGGTTTATACTGGGACCTGCCATTGTCGCTTTCGTGGTCACTCTGTTGCGTATGCTGCGACGTAAGCACGTTTCGCGTTCACGACTTTAGGGTCTACCCTCTGTCCGTAAGCGCTCTCCTTCTTCCACTAACGCGTTAACCCCATCCAAAACAGCTCCGAGTAAAAAAGTACGTTCATTATTAAATAGTTAAATAATGTCAATAAAGTGTCAAGAGAGTTTCCGTGATGGATTGACATCTTTGCTCTACCATTACAACATCTAAAACCAAGGAGGATGGTATGAAATACCTATCTGTCTTATTGATGTTGTCAATGTCTTTAATGGGTGCCTCACCGGAGGTCGAACAATACATGAAGGAGCTTTTATCTGCGGCTAAGGCCGAAAACAAGTCTTTTACAGGCTTTGATGCCGCCAGAGGAAAAGAGATTTTCATCTCGACTCACATCGGCAAACAAGGGAAGCCAATGTCATGCACCACGTGTCACACGGTCAATCTGGGTAATTCAGGCAAAAATTCCCTTACCGGAAAAGTGATCGAGCCGCTCTCTCCACGTGTCAATCCTCAACGGCTCACCCGTGTTAAAGAGGTCAAAAAATGGCTCAAGCGCAATTTCGTGGATGTTTACGCACGCGAGGGAACCGCCCAAGAAAAAGGTGACGTTCTCACCTACATACAAAAAAATTAAAAGGATTTATCATGAAAAAGATATGGAATATATCCCTTGCCGTCGCTTTGTTCGTCGGAGGGGTTTATGTGTATGCCGATGAGGACGAGAGGGAGCATGCGCGCCCGATGCAAAGCAAACCATTGAGTAAACAAGATCAAAGTGCGGCTGCTTTGTATAAAAAAGAGTGTAGCGCATGCCACATGGCCTATCAGCCAGAATTTTTACCCAAACGATCGTGGGATAAAACCATGAAAGGTCTTGACAACCATTTTGGTACGGACGCAACAATGGATTTGGCAGACACCAGCACGGTCCAAAATTATTTGATGACGTATGCGAGTAAAAATGAGCGCATTACGGATATGAAGGGTGCTGTTGCGCTGCGTATCTCCCAAACGCCTCATTTTGTAAGAGAACATCGTGAAGTTACCAAAAAAATGATTACCCAGCCGGCTGTAAAAAGCATCGCCAACTGTAATGCCTGCCATACCAAAGCAGAAGCAGGAAGCTACCGTGAGCGTGAGATTAACATTCCCAACCATGGACGCTGGGAATAGCCCTTAGGAGGAGGAGATGAAACGGGTTTATGTTTGGACAGTGCCTACACGGCTGTTTCACTGGTTGTTTGTTGCCTTTATCTTAGCCGCTTGGATCAGTGCTGATGAAGAGCGTTGGCTGAGCATCCATGTTGCATTTGGAAGCGCCCTTGCAGGGTTGCTCATCTTTCGATTTGTGTGGGGAATGGTGGGTCCAAAATATTCCCGTTTCAGCGATTTTAACTTCAAAATCAGTGAATTAAAAGAGTATTTAGTCGGAATTCTTCACCCCTCGCGCGTGTATGTCGGGCATAATCCGGCAGCAAGCTATGTCATGATTGCGATGCTTTTAACCGCAGGTTTGGCTATCGTCAGTGGATTTCTCGCTTACGGAATTCAAGAAAACCGTGGAATTTTGGCTTTTTTACACACTGAGGCATTTCGCGAAATGGATATTTTTAAAGAGATCCATGAACTTCTGGTTAACGCACTCTGGGTGTTTATTGCAGCACATGTAGTGGGTGTGATAATGGATCGATTTTTACATTCTTCAGAGGCAACGCTAACATCAATTCTCAACGGGTATAAAAATAAGGAAGGGGATAATGCCGCCCTGTCTTTATTGCAAAAAATCGTGGCCGTTGTCGGTATCGGCGGGAGCATTGGCATTCTCCTTTATGCTTTTAGCATTCCGAACAATCCATTGATTCTTTCGCACACGCCAAAGGTAGATTATAAAAAAGAGCATCCGTTGCTTGCAAACGAATGCGCCTCTTGTCATACTCTCTACCCTCCTACGCTTTTGCCGCGGCAGTCGTGGGTCAAGCTGATGGGAGATTTGTCTAACCACTTTGGGGATGATGCATCGCTTGAGCCTGCCGATCATCGCGCCATTTTAGCGTATCTTCTTGAGCATTCGGCAGAGGGGTCAAAACAAGAAATGTCGGTTAAAATGATGCAAACGCTCGAAAATCGCGATATCATAGCAATAACGCAAACCCCGTTTTGGAAACGAACGCATCGGCACATTCCAGTAGAGGCATTTCAAAGCGATCTCGTTAAAAGTCGTGCCAACTGTAAAGCGTGTCATAGCGATGTGGAGCAGGGGGTTATTGAAGACAATGCAATTAAACCCATTGCAATGAAGGGATAACCATGAAATCATGGATCATCATTTTGGCACTGTTATGTTTCGCATGGGCGGATTCGTCGAAGGGGGAGGAGGATCACCATCGTTTTCCTATGGATTTGGATGATTTACACCTTACCCATCAACAGCATAAAGCGGTAAAGGGGGTGATACGTGAGTATCAAAGTTCTTCGCGCCTCTATCACAAACAAAATGCAAGGACTCAGCTAGAGCTCAATGCCCTGTTCCTTAATCCTGCTTTCGATGAAAAAGCATTTCGTGCCAAAAGCATAGAGATGCAGACCTCCTCCATAGAGATCCAAACACAATTGCTCAAAAAACTTCACACTATTCTGACGCAACAGCAGAAACAACAATTCATCCGCCATATACAGGAGTGGGAAATTGAGTAAAAAAGTTCTCCTCATTGAAGATGATCGCGCACTGCAAGAACTTATTATTGGGTATTTAGAGCCGTTTGGTTTCACGACTTGTGGGTACAGCAATCCCAAAGAGGCACTTGATGCCTTATTGGTACGCAAAGAATCGTTTGATATCGTGGTTCTTGATCTGATGCTACCTGAAATGGACGGCTTCGATGTTGCCAAAACCATCAAACAACAGCGGGATATTCCTATTATCATCTCTTCGGCACGCACCGATATTGGAAACAAGATCTATGGGTATGATCTGGGCGCGGATGATTATTTGGACAAACCGTATGAACCACGAGAACTTGTTTTGCGCCTAGAGGCAGTATTGCGCCGTTATGGGCATAAACATGCCTTTATTATCTCTGATTTTACGATCGATGAGTCAAACAAATCCATAGAAATGGACGGATATGGGATTGATTTGACGCGTATTGAATTTGATATTTTTCTTCTTTTGGTAAAAAACCGTGGGAAAAATGTATCTCGTGATCAAATTATCCACGCATTGGGTCTTGATGAAGAGACAAAACACCGCACCATCGATATGCACATCAGCAACCTGCGGCAAAAAATCGGCGACGATGCCAAAGAGCCTCTGTATATCAAATCGGTGTGGGGCATCGGCTATAAGTTTACGGGTTGATGTATGTCTATATTTACTAAAATCACTTCACTGTTTTTGATCAGCTTAACCCTCATGATTGGTATTGGCTATCAGATAGAAAAGATCAATACGCAAAAGTATGAAGCGCTCTTGTTGCAAAAATATCTACTTGACGGGCGTAAAATATTCACATGGATGGCGGTTTCATCCGCAGAGGAACTGGCAGGAAAGCTCAAAACCTTAAATCTTGTCACAATGGATCCACAGCAACCAAAACGCTTCATTATACGACAGCCGCATACTTTTGGTCTGTTTGAAATTTTTGAAGCGCCCAATGGTGATTATGTGATGCATATTCGGTACATTGATGAAGATCTGTATCTGCGTGATACGGCTCTGGGTGAAGCCCAAAAAGAGGAATGGATGCTAAGCTATCTCGTACTTGCGGATATTATTGTTCTGGCTGTTATCTTTTTTATTATTATTCGGATGCTTTCCCCTTTGCACGCCATCGCTTCTAGCATGCGCCAATTTGCAAACAAAGATTACCGTAGCCGCAGTGATGTTCGCTCACACGATGAGATAGGAGAAGTGGCAAGAACGTACAACGAGATGGCGCAAACCATTGAAAATTTAATCCGTTCAAGAGAAGCGTTGCTTCGCGATATAGGCCATGAATTACGTACTCCTATTTCTCGAGGATTATTCGCCCTTGAGAACATTGAATCCTCAAACGCAAAAGAGGTCATCAAACGCTCTTTGGCGCAACTTGATCAGCTTACTCAAGAGCTTTTAGAAATTGAAAGATTTCAAGCGACGGATACCCTGAATGTTCAACCCTTTAGCGCACAAACACTTGTTCTTGAAGCGCTCTCGAAACTGCAACTTGCAGATGAATCCGCTATTCAAATCGAGTTGAAAAGCAATTTTTCAGTGACCGGTGATCTGAAATATTTGTCACTTGCCTTGAAAAATCTTTTGGACAATGCGCTCAAATATACCGATCAACTTCCCATTACGCTTGAAGTTACCTTGAACAAGATAAACGTTTATAATCATGGAGAACCATTGAAAAAGGAGTTTGAACACTTGCTCACCCCGTTTACGCGAGAGGAAGATTCACGTACAATGCAGGGGTTTGGTTTGGGGCTCAATATCGTCAGTAAAATTGTTAATAAGCATAACTTTGCATTGGAACACGCTTATGAAGCAGGTTTCCATCGTTTTTCGATTATTATGTGAACGCTTTGTAAAGTTTTCAACCATAATGCGTTTATTTTTTTATCTGTTTCGCGTTCACGACTTTAGGGTCTGAACCTCTGTACGCAAGCGCTCTAGTTCTTCCATTAATGCGGCGATCTCATTCTCTTTTTGAGGAGTTTCGCCAGAAGTATCCGTATAACGCCCAATCGCGCTTTGGACATTTTGGCTCAGCTGAGTAAACTGCGCTTTTGTTTTTTCGATGAGCTCATTGTTGTCAAGATTGAGACTCCCCTCTAGGTCTTGGATCCCCTCCAGTATCTCATCTTGATGTTTGTAGGCATAGTATGCCGCAGCTCCTCCTAAAACAGCCCCGAGTAAAAAAGTAAGTGCATTATTCTTTTCCATTATTCTTCCTTTAATTTTTACTGTTTTTTTTGAAAATCTGCGCCAACGCACCGATTGCTAACGACCCTACCGTTACTTTTGCGATACCGCCTGAGGCTTTCATTGCAAGAGAGCGTGTTTGCTCGTGGATGTAGGAGACAAGATCGTGTATTTCATGTAGGGAAGAGAGTGTTTTTTCACTGATTGGGGTCGTCTGTTCTTTGAGATGTTTGATAAAATCATTGACTTCGTACAGCGTTGATGCCCCTTTTGTTGTAAGGAAACTGAGCTCATTTTGGACAACACCGATAAACTCTTGCGATTTTTGCATCATTTTCACAGCATGAAACCCAATTAGCGCAATCACCACGGTGATTATGATCATGCATCCGGCGATAATCCCGACAAAGATAGTGAGCGTTTCATTGTTCATGAGGTACCTTTGAAATTTTAATTAGTGTAACCTAAGATTTCTTAAGAGTCCTATCGTAGGTTTGGTTTGCGCATGAAGTTTTTTTAAAAAATAATGTATCATTCTTTATAAAGATGAAAAAGGGATGTAAAATGAGAAAAATTGCGGAGGGCATTTTGTGTGTTTGTGTCGCACTTATGAGCAGTGTTAGCGCGGATGAAACACTGATTGAAAGTATCATAAGAGGAGATGTCGCTGCCGCAAATCAAATGATTCAAAACGGAGCCAAGGTCAATAAAAAAGAGAATGGGGCAACACCCTTGATGTGGGCATCAAAGGGGGGGAATGTTGAAATCGTAAACGCTTTGATTGCCAAAGAAGCCGATGTGAACGCGCAAGACGGCGCGAAGTACGGCGCTCTTATGTATGCGGTGTCTCAAGGACATCATGAAGTGGTTAAAGTGCTCTTGGATAAAGGCGCAAAACCGAATGCAAAAACTAAAAATGGGGAGTTCCCTCTCAAAATGGCCGTTGATAAAAACGATCGAAAAAGCGCAGAGCTGTTATTGTCTCACGGGGCAGAGGTTAACATGGTTACTTCGTGCGGTGCATCGGTGATGTTGAGTGCCGTGAGCGGAAAAGATCCTGACATGATAGCCCTTTTGCTCGAACACGGGGTAAATGTCAACAAAGGCAATGATGAAGGGGAAACGCCCCTGATGCTTGCAGCAGAAGCCGGAGACAAAGAGCTCGTGCTCTCTTTATTGGCCAAAGGAGCCGATAAAAGCGCAAAAGATGCCGAGGGGAAAACGGCTCAAAAATACGCTGAACAGGGCGCGCATCCTGAAATCGCAAAACTGCTAGAATAAGGGAGCGCTATGCGTGTAAAAAAGGTCTAAATACTTCAATAATTTCCAGGCAAAGGACCATCAGCCATACAAAGATAGCGATCCCGGCGGCAGCGGCGGCAATGTCTTTGATGATGCGAATCTTTTCGTTGTAGTGGGTTTCCATAAAATCACAAATCGCTTCAATCGCGGTGTTGAACAATTCCGCCGCGAGCATTACTCCCGTAGAGAGGATAATCAAAGAGGCGTCAATCCATGCGTTAAAAATCAGGACCGGTATGAGAATCGCAACCGATACGATAATTTTGTACATAACGCTAAAGTCGTAAAGCACCGCAAAACGTAAACCCGAAAGGATGATTTTAAATTTGCGCAGGGGATGGTATCCATGTTCCCCTGTGTCTAAAAATTTGTTTTTCATGTTAATGCTCCTGATTTTACAACCCATACGGCGATGCAGCTCCATATAATCGCGATCAAACCTCCCGCGAGAATATCGGTAGGATAATGAACTTGCAGATACATACGCGAGGCGGTGACTCCCAGCACGATAAATACGAGAATTCCGCTTAGCGCATTCCCAAGCAGGGTATGACCATGATAAACAATCAGCCAAAGTAAAAGAGTAAAGGCGACAACCTGCGTGGTATGGGCACTTGGGAACGAGGGGTCTATGGGCAGTTCGTTGATGGTGGGAAAAAAATGGGGGCGTTTGCGATCGAGTTCATATTTGAGCGTATAAGTGGTTAAAACCGAACCCCAAAATCCAATCCCCAAAACTTTTTCAAAGTGTTCAAAATGCTGTGAAAGCAGCAGCACCAGAATTACGTAAAGAGGCAAGAGTACCCACAAAGACCCAAGCCAGGTAATCGTAGAAAAGAAATGATCCAATGTCGGATTTTTCATCTTATGAAACCATTGCAACACGGTTTGGTCAAACTGCGCCAGATACCCATTGCGCATAAGAAGAATCAGGAGGATTAACGCGCCCATGGCGAGGGCAATAATAACACCCAAAACCCAACGTTCATCGGGCGTAATTTTTTCACTAAACTGCATCGCAAACCTCACGTCGGCATAGGAATTCAATATTTTTCAAACGCAATCACCATAGCATTATTAGCATTAAAGGCTCCATAGATAAACAACGAATATGATTTTGACAAGCCATCATGGTCAAATATTACAACAATATTACATCTTTTTAGTATCATAGCGGTTATCATTTTGTAACTGTAAATAATGAGACAAGGGTGATTGGTGAAACTCAATAAATTTTATTATGCATTTGCATTTCTTTTTTACTTGGTCAGTACATCGTTTTATGTGTACACAAACTATGAAACGTCCAGGCAGAAGCTTTTTGCGGATATTGATGCGAGATTGGTTCAAAGTGCTCTTCGAATTCCAACGGTGTTGCCTGAGAATTTTCATCATATTGGAATGAACAAAAACGAGGTGTCGCCGCAAGAAGATGGAAAACACATCAAAACGCTTTCGATTCATGCAAAACTTTCCGGCGTAGAATATATTTATTCGTGTATTAAGCAGGGGAAGGATGTCCTCTTTACTTCCAGCAGCGCGACGGATGAAGAACTAAAAAAGAATGAAAACCTCTCTCACTATTTTGATGTGTATGATGATGCAGAAGAGAAATTGCACGAAGCCTTTCTCAGCAAAAAAATGGTTTTTGAAGAATCCACCGATAAATGGGGTCATTTTCGATCCGTTTTTATCCCTCAAGTAAGCAGTGATGGACAATTTTACATAGTTTGTGCGGATGTTAAAATAGACTATATCAATCAGGAACTAAAGCAAATACTCAAAAAATCGATAGTTGAATTAATTTTTTATATGGTTATTTTGATTCCTCTTTTTGCCGCTTATTTTTATCATAACAAACGTAATCAGCAGCTGCTGGAATCTGAGGTTAAGCGACGTACCCGTGAACTAAAAACGCTTCTGGATAACTCGGATCAAGGATTTTTGTCTTTTTCCGGCGACATGATAATCCATTCGCAGTATTCAGCAAAATGTGGGGCAATATTTAAAAAAGAGGTTCATGCTCTGAATATTGCAGAGCTTCTTTTTGGTGAAGATGAAAAGCAAAAGAGTGCATTTGTCTCAAATATTAACGCACTCATCGGTGATAACGATGCGCTTCGTGTCGAGAATATACTCTCGCTGTTGCGCAGTGAGTTCATGATTGCCAAAAAAATTATTACGGTTGAATACCGAAAAATTAGCACTGAAACTTTTATGTTGATTCTCACCGACGTGACGGAAAAAAGAGCGCTTGAAAAGAGATTGGAAATAGAAAAAAACAAATTGCAAATGGTCGTATCTGCCATTGAGAACCGCAGTGAACTTTTTGAACTATTGGGGGAGTATTCTGAGTTTATGGCGAATCGACGTGACTTGGTAGAGGATGAACACTCCGCACTTGATAATATTACTAAGATTTACCGAGAAGTGCACACCTTTAAAGGGCTCTTCGCGCAAAAAGATTTCATCGTAACTCCGATGGGGTTGCACAAGCTTGAAGAAAAGCTCTCTTTGTCGCTGGACGATACGACCAGTACGAATGAGCAGCTTTTTACTCTTATGGAAAACGCCGAACTTGAAAATTGGCTCGAACGTGACTTGGCGGTGCTTGAACAGGTGTTAGGAAAAAACTTTTTAGAGCAAAAAGATGCGATAACGTTGACGTGTACCGATATCGATAAGCTAAATACCGAGATTAGGCTGTGTGCAAAAGACGCACAATTACAAGAAGAAATTATTGAAAGAATTACCGTGAAAGTGGGTCGTCTAAAAGAAAAACCACTTGCCGAGGAGTTATCGCCGTATTCAAAGCTTGTTGAAAG
>JAUPLR010000144.1 GCA_030836825.1 Campylobacterota bacterium | reverse complement strand
CAAGATGGGAAAGCAGCTGATGATAATCGATATGGGTGATGAGCTGATCGATTTGAGTTTGTATATCATTGGATGGGGGAGTGGCAAGTGTTTTAATCTCCTCCCTAAGCTGCATGAGCTGAGATTTGACATCATGGCTTAGATGCTCATCTAGTTGCGCTTGTATCAAAAGATGCTCAGGTTTTGTAAAAGGGACCAATTGTTTAATGCTTACCCGAATCTCTTCTACCGCTTTGGCTTGATGCGGTGTCTGTGGATCAATTTTTGGAAGGATGCGTTCAACCGTATCGGTAAGCGTTTGGATGGTTTTGATAAGAACACGGGCGGATCCCATATCTTCACCGGCTTTTTCTACAATAGGATGCTCAAGAAATTCAGCGATGCTGAGGGAGAGATTTTTTGCTTCACCGAGGGAAGTTTGAACCAATGCGTGCTGAAGCTTTTGGAGCGTTTCGCCAATCGTTTGCATAGGAAGCGTTGTTGAAGCAATTTTTGATTCCATAAAGAGACCGGAATTTGCAACTTTTTCTTTTAAAACAGGAGCGTTGATCGTTGTGATGGATTGCAGTGAATGCTCAAGTTTAGAGAGTTTTGGTGCAAGATTTGGTTCTGTTTTGAGGGTGGTTATGACATTTTTGAGTTCCTGCGTAAAATTCCCAAACTGCTTAAAGGCATGGTTGCCTTTAAGAATATCCAAAAGGACCTGATCCGATTTCGTGTGGGTGATTTTGGCTTGAAAAAGGGAATTAACGATGGATTTGAGATCTTTACCCTCTTTTAACAGCTCCAACTGTACTGGAGTGGCAAGTGACAGTGCAATGCTCAGTGCCTTGTTTTGATGAGGCATCATAAGGGTGATCTTCGCATCAGGTTTGAGTATTATCATGGGTAGTCGTTTAAATCCCGCGCTGCTTTTTGATCATTTCATAGGCTGCGTTGATTTCCTGTACTTTGGCAGTCGCTGCTTGTATGTAATCTTCACTCGCTCCCTGTGCTTTTACAATATCGGGATGGTATTGTTTGACGAGCGCTCGGTAGGCTTTCTTGACCTCATCGTTGCTGACTTCTTTGGCGATGCCTAGGAGCGTATAGGCTTGATCGATCGTACTCTCTTTAACGCTTTTGTGGTGAAACGATCCAAATTTCTCGAGCATTGCCGTGAGTTCATGGGTGTTGAAATGCAAAAACGACGCAATTTTAGTGAGCATGGACTCTTCACTGTGGCTTAGGGTTCCATCGATGTAGGCAAGATTGACGAGAAACTGCATCATTTGAATACGTTTGTGGGAATCATCGCCGATAATTGCATACAACGCATGGGCTACGGTATCGAGATTGTGCGGTACTTGTTTCTCAATATCAAAAATTTCTTTAAGAAGTTTTTTTGCCGTTTCCGGTTGGGGAAAGAGAGCGCTAATGTCGTTGAACATATTGCCAACGAGTTCTGCTTCGAGTTCATCGACTCTACCATCCGCCTTGGCTACTTTTGCAGTCAAGGCAACAAAAAGACCAAGCTCACTTTTGGCAAGAGACTCTCTGGTGAGAACAAATCCTCTAAACTGTTTTTGGGAATATTCGCTTCCTTCATATTTTGAATATCCTTTGGATATCCAGTAAAAAATCGCTGCGAGAAGGATAAAAAGTAAAATTTGTGTCATGTCGTCCTCAAAAAATAAAAAGTAAACGGCATGTTAGCGATAAATGGATAATGAATGCTTACGATTAGTCCATTATTTTGACGCAATTACGTCCTGCCTGTTTTGCTTCATACAGCATTTCATCGGCCTTTGATATGAGATGATTGGCATCTTTATCAAGCCCCAACGCAATCCCGAGACTAATCGTAATGGTAAACGTCAAATCTTCATCTTCAACATATACGCTAGACGTTTCTATTGTTTTTCTCAAGCGTTCCGCAAACTGGTAACTTTCGTCATGTGAACTTGTTGGAATTAGAACCAAGAACTCTTCACCGCCCCAGCGAAAACAATAGTCGGATGCGCGGGCGGTATCTTTTAATACCGTGGCAAGATGTTCGATAGCAACATCCCCTGCGTGGTGACCATAGGTATCGTTCACTTTTTTAAAAAAATCGATATCAATCATGAGGATAGCATAAGGGATATTTTTGCGAATGGCATTAGCGGTAATATGCTCAATGTGTGAGAAAAAGTAATGACGGTTGTAGAGCTTTGTCAAAAAATCGCGTATGGAAATATGTTCAAGCTCTTTAATGACTTGCGCATACTTTCGAAGCATATAAAGATGATCCAAATTCAAATGCAGGCGCGTTAAAAACTCTTCACTGGTAAAAGACTTTGAAAGATAATCGTTTGCCCCTGCTTTTAAAAACTGAGCAAGCAAATGAGGTTTATCTGAACCGGTTAGGGTAATGATAGGGAGTTTGTCATTTGTAAAACTATGACGGATGCGGCGGACCAGTTCCAACCCATCAAGACGCGGCATTTCATAATCCGTTAAAAGCAAATCAATGCAGGGCTGCTCACCTTTTAGAGCGTCGAGAGCCTGCTGCCCATCTTCAAATTCAAGGTAGGCAAGATTCTGTATTTTCAGCGATGAACAGATTTTTGTTCGTGCTAGCTTAGAATCATCGCATACGCCAATGACGGTATGTCGGTTGTCATTGAGCCTTTGGATCGTTTTGATTAAATAGTTATCAAGTGTTTTAGCGTCACTTTTAACAATATAATCAACAATAGGAAGTTCCAAAAGACTGGTACGACATTCATCATTATCTCGTCCGGTGATGACAATAACACGATTGTTGTCATTGGCTAATCCGCCAATAAAATTTTCAGTACTATCTGGTAGGTTTATATCTGTAATAATCAGATCATAGCGCTTACGTCGGATCATATCTCGGGCACTGCTCTCATTTAAGGAAATGTCACAGTTAAAAGAAAAACGACCATCGATAATCTCTTTGAGATGATTAACGAGAGCGGGTGAATCTTCAATGATCAAAATATGTTTGATTGCTTTACAATGGTTGTTAATGCTTTGTGATCGTATCTCTTCCATACGTCATGCTCCTCTTACCGCTCGTTTAAAGATCTCAATATTACCTCTAATTTTATGACTGGATTGTACACTAAATAGGAGAAAAGAACGCCTATAGTGTGCTTTTAAAATACTCCAACGCTTTTTTCGAACTCTCTTTATGATCGACAATGGGGGTTCGGGTGTAATCGCTTGGCAGATGACGCTTTCTGTAAACTTCGGCTTTATCGAACTTTTCACTTTGAGTAGTGGGATTAAAGATACGAAAATAAGGCTGTGGATCGACACCTGTCCCTGCGCTCCATTGCCATGAGAGGATATTGCTGGCCGCATCATAATCCATCAAATGGTGTGCAAAGAATGCTTCTCCCCACTGCCACGGCAATAGCAGGTTTTTGGTAAAAAACGAGGCGCAAATCATTCGCACACGATTATGCATCTCTCCTGTTTCCAAGAGTTCTCGAACGCCCGCATCCACTATGGGAACGCCCGTTTGTGCGGTGCAAAAGGCTTTAAAATAGTCGTCGTTGGGTATACCCTCAAAGCGGTAGCGAAAATTTTGAGTTGCCAGATGAGGGAAATGATACAGCAGCATGGCGTAAAAATCACGAAAGATAAGTTGTCTGAAGAAGGGATCAGTGTCCAGCCCTGCTTTTTTTTGTTCAACCAGCCAACGCAATAGTGCACGAACACTTATCGTACCAAATCGCAGATCGATACTCAGAAATGAGGTGGCGTCGAGCATCATGTAGTCACGGTCATGAGAATAGTTATTGAGTTTCGAGACAAACAATTCCAGTTTTTCATTAGAAGACATTTTTTGATGAGAAATCAAAGATTGAGGTTCAAAGCCGATGGATTCGAGGCAAATAGGGTGAACGGAATGTTCGTTTTTATCAATACGATGCATTTGGGTGTAATCAAACTCAATTAGGCTCTGTGTGCAGGGAAGATACTCGATCATGTGCGCAGGAGTAAAGAGGGTTTTGGCACAATTGTAAAAGGGGGTAAATACTTGGTAGGGAGTTTTGTCTTTTTTGAGCACTTCATCGGGATGAAAAATATAGGTATCCTGTAAATAGGTGAACTCCAAGAGGTGAGAGATGTCACGGTCACGAGAGAGGGCATACGCATCATAATCTCCCGATGCGCACACATCGTTGTATGCGCCATTTTTTAACAACCACTCAAATACATCGACGGGTTTACCATAAAAAATTGCCAAATCAAGCCCTCGCGCACGCAAGGCAGATTTGAGAGGTAAAAGCGCATTAAAGATAAAAGTGACACGCCGATCATTTTTTGGTAAAGAGCCTAAGATTGCAGGATCAAAGATAAAAATAGGTAAAACATCTCCCTCTTGAGAGAGCAGGAGGTTGTCTTCCCTTCTCAAATCACGCCGAAACCACAGAATGCGCCGCACGGTTATTTTCCGCTTTTACTATGGGAGTGCAATGCGAGTGTTTTGGGGTACGACGATTCTCATGCCCTAATATTTTTCCTTGGGAGGCGGGCGATGTTTACCCTCTTTTATCCCTTTGGAAATTTCTTCCAAGGTTTGTTTGGCTTTGAGGTTTGTATTGACGGAGTCATCTTTTAGAGGGAGGACAAAAGCGAGCAAAATAAAAATAAGGCTAAAAACCAATCCTCCAAGAGCCGCAAGAATAAGCTTTAGTTTATTGTCATCCATAAAAGTGCCTTCCCAATCGTAGTGGGAATATTATAGCCTATGGAAGATTTATAAAAATTAAGAGAGTTTTCCGGCATTTACAAGGCGGTCAACGACGGCCATGTTTTTGATGATCCTATTATAGTAGGTGTAATTGTTCATTCCGCCATTGTACCCGCTGACGGCATGAAACGCGTTGTTGCGCTGTTCGTGCAAGAGGACTACATAGTAGGTTGCCACTTTTGCGGAGAGACGGATATCCCCCAACAAGCGTGCGGCAATTTGAATGTCGCTTAGTTTGCTCATCCATTTTAGCTTTTTAACGTATTGCGATACGTGTCGTGCTGTTTGAACACGAATTTGCATAGCACCAAGAGAGGCCTTGGTGATTGATTTTTTGCGGTGATAGTCGCCTATGAGATTGTCACCGGCATCACTCTCAGTGATACAAATAGCGCTAATGGTATTCTCATAGGTTGTTCCATGTTTGTCAGGTATACTTTTAGCAACGTCACGAACGGTTTGTAAAACGTGCAGTTGTTTGGGGGACATTTGATTGCTGGTGTTGTTCGCAAAGATGCAGAGGGTTAGCAGTAGTATTAACGAAATGAATTTCAAAATGAATGGCTCCTTGTTTTGGTAGTGAAAGTTTAAACCATTGTGGAACCTCCAAGCCGTGTGTGAAGCGGGTAATCGTTTGAGTTAAGATAAAGTTATCAATATCATCCATTTGCCCCTACCCATAGGGAAAACTAATATTAAGTTTCGGCAATTATATGGGTGTTTGCTGTTGTTGAGTGTTATATATGCAAGGTGTGCTTTAAGGTTAAAATGAAAACCAAGCTATATTTAAGCTAAAAAAGAAGGAAAATACCATCAATGTGTAAAAAAGAAACACGTTTTGCTCTTTGCCTCGTATTTTTTTGTTTTTCAATATCGTTAAATGCAAAAATTATGCTAGGGAAGATGAGCAGTATTGAAAACAATTCCGCTATGACGCTTTTGGACAATAATAAACCGGTGAAATGCGAACCGCATGGAATTAAAACATTAGAAGGGATGATACGGGATGCCGCAACACCAACGGAGTGTCAAAAGAGGGTAGATGCTTTTTATTATACGCATCCACACGAGCGACTATACGCTCAGGAACATTTACACCTGCATCAGACGTACCATTATGAAAAAAGTGACAAAGGGTGCATCCTCTATGCAAATGGCCCTGAGAGCTACAGTGAGATGTTGTTAAATGAAGGACTGGCGGTAGTGGACGAGAAATACAATAACAGTGAATGGAATGAAAAGCTTAAGCGGGCTCTTTTGCGAGGGCAAAAGAAAAAAGAGAGGATACACGACAGTGACATTCTTCAAAAATGCATTGAAAAGAAGCGCTAATACTAGGGACTATTTACTCGTAAGATAAATCCAAAAATCTTTGTGCGTCTTTCCTTCATTTAAAAAATAAAATTGCAAAATGGCAACACGATAGAGGGTGATTACCATTTTGGCAAAAGGGATAATAAGGGTAAAAAACATCCACCACGGCTGTTCTTGGTCCCCTTTTGAGAGGATCATTTCTTCGACACCGATATTATTACTCAAATATACCCCAAACGCCATTGAAAAGATAAAATTGAGAATTACGCCAAAAATAGTATAGGAATAAAATTCCGGTGTAGTAAAATCAATCATGCGGATACTTACTCTTTATAGCTGTTAATGGCATCTTGGAGGATTTTAGTTGCGGATGCTTTATCCTCAAATCCTTTTACTTTAACCCATTTATTTGGTTCTAACATCTTATAGGTTTCAAAGAAGTTTTTGATTTTTGCTAAGGTGTGTTTTGGTATATCGCTCAAGTCTTGGATCTCTTCAAAGGTAGGATCGATTTTTGACGTTGGAACCGCGAGAAGTTTTTCATCGATGCCGCTTTCGTCTTCCATGATGAGTACACCTACGAGTCGGCAGTTGGTGACACACCCCTCAACCATTGGATATTCGGTAAGGATCAAAATGTCTGCCGGATCGCCGTCTTGAGAAAGCGTTTTATTCACAAAACCGTAGTTTGCAGGATAATACATGGCTGAGTGCATAACACGATCGAGTACCAAGGCACCACTGGCTTTTTCAACTTCATATTTGATATTCGAGCCACATGCGATTTCAATAATCGCTTTTACTTTGTCTGGGTTTTCACCGTATCCGATTGCATCAAGATTCATGAGGAATTCCTATGGTATTTTTGTGGGATTGTAACGAACCCAAACTTTAGAATATGTTACAAAAATTCAAAGCAGTTTAATTTATGGCGGATGGGTAAAAAATACAAACTAGACTTAAACAACACTACGGTAAAGTACCCACCATAAAAACAAACACACACGGAGACATAGATGGCAACGTTCGAAGAAGCATCCTTAGAATACCACAAGGCCAAGAGTAAATTTGACACCAACGGTAAAATCGGAACATTGATTACAAAACCATGTGATACAGTAGCAGAGCTTGCAAT